>NZ_JBNCOG010000005.1:0-149154 GCF_051280745.1 Nocardioides ureilyticus
CGAGAATCGTGACAACCTCCTCCGCGCAGCCCCAGCTCAACGTCACACCGGCGCCGCCGTGCCCGTAGCAGTGGACGACCCGTCCCTGGCGTTCGAGGCGCACCGACGGCCGCGCCGGTCGCAGGCCCACCTTGGTCCGCAGCACCCGCGCGGGCGCCGGCGGCGGGATCGCGCCCGGCCACGGCGGCCCGGTCGGGCGCAGGCCCACCGGCCGCTCGCCCCACGGCACCAGCGCCTGCCGGTCGGCCGGTGACCGACCGCCCTGGAGGACCGGCACGCGGACCGCCTCGTGGCCGAGCATCCCCTGCACCCGGGCGATGCCGCGCTGCACTCGCTCGTCGGTGCCGCCCCAGAGGCCGTCGGCGTGGACCGCGTCGGGGACGACCGTCTCGGGCACGAACCGCACCCGCTCGACCGGCGCGCGCACCTCGCCGGCCTTGAAGCCGCCCTGCAGCTGCCAGTGGAGCCGGTCGACCACGTCGGCCGCGCCGAACCACCGCGGGTGGAGCCAGCGCCGCGAAGAGGCCACCACGCCGTCGGCCTCGGCCTGCACCAGCAGCTCGGTGCAGACCAGGCCGTGGTGCGCCAGCTGCTCGACGAACCGGTCGGCCGTCCGGCGAGCGCTGAAGCAGATCGTCTCCGCGGAGGCCAGCGGCGGCTCGAAGTCGACGTGGACCTCCAGCTCCGGCGGGGGCGTCCGCTCGGCCAGCAGCATCGCCCCGTCGCCGGAGACCACGCGGTGCACCCAGGCGACCTGCCGGCCGAACCGGGCCAGCACGTCTCCGGACCGCAGGTCGGCCAGCGCGCCCAGCGAGCGGAGGCCGAGCCGCTTGAGCAGGCTCACGGTGTCGGGGTCCTCGAGCACCTCCACGGGCAGGTCGCGCAGGAACGCCACCGACTCCCCCGCCGGCACCACCACGCTGTCCTGCGGCGCCGCCCGGCGGGCGGCCTGCTCGGCGGTGAAGAGCTCGTCGGCCACGCCGACCCGGCAGTCCCAGACCCCGAGCCGGACGAGCTGCTCGGCGACCACCGCCGCGGCCTCGGTCTCGCCGCCGTAGAACCGGCCGGGCGAGCGGAGCGCCACCAGCCCCGGCCGCAACGGGGCGATGCCGGGACGCAGCCGCTCCAGCGCGGCCAGGACGTCGTCGAAGGCCCGCGCGTCGCGGTCCGGGTTGGCCTCGAGAACGGCGATCTCGGGGCACCGGGCCTGGGCGTCGCGCCGCCGCATGCCACGGCGTACGCCGAAGCCGCGGGCGGCACCGTTGACGGCCTGCACGATGTTGGCCGAGAAGACCGCGGCCGGGGCCGCCGGCGGGCGGCGCTCCTCGGCCAGCGCGGCGACCACCGGCCAGTCGGGGCACCAGACGACGAGGGCGCGCACCGCTCAGCCCGCCGCTCGCACGGCCACCGGGCCGTGCAGCCCTGGGACGTCCGCCGGGGCCGGGGCCCGGCGCAGCACGCCGTCGTCGGCGGGGAACCACAGCGCCGTACGGCGGGGCGGGGCCGACCCGCGCCGCGCCTCGACGACGAGCCGGCGGGTGCGCAGGTGGCCGTGGCCGAGCCCGACGCCGTCCCACTGCGGCTCGGTGGCGCTGAGCCGCAGCTCGCACCGGGGCCAGGGGCCGAGCGCGACGAGGGCGGACTCGCGCTTGCGGAGCCGGGCGCCGAGCTTCTCCGCGACGTGCTCCCCCACCCGGGCCGGCGGGCGGAGGACCACCAGCGGGACCACGTCGACCAGCGCCGCGGTGACCTCCAGCCACTGTTCGCCCGGCTCCGGCACCACGATGGTGCGGCTCAGCTCGACGCCGGCCTCGGCCGCCGCCTCGGCACCGAAGTCGGGCACCCCCACGACCGCGCACCACTCACCGGCCTGGGAGGGGCCGGCCATGAGCGCCAGGGCGAGCGTGGCGCTGTCGACCTCGTAGCTGCCGCCGGTGCGGAGCTGGACCAGCCCGGCGAGCGCGGGGTGCGTCGGCAGCGCGCGGCGCGGCACGCCGTCCTGCATGCGCTGCATGCGCTCGCGCAGGCGGTCGATGTCGCCTGCGGTCGGGGTCTGGGTGGCCACACCCCAGTATCGAACACATGTTCGAACCGGTCAACGGCGAGGCGCCGGGAAACCGCGTGTAACGCGACGTTCGCCACTCTTCCTGCACGTTGCAACGTGCGGGAAGAGTGGCGAACCTGTCGTTACATCAGCGGCCGCGATCAGCCTCAGGACGCGTACAGCGCCGCGATCCGCTCCTGGTTGTTGTTCTCCACGACGTTGCGCTTGACCTTCATCGAGGGCGTGAGCTCACCGGACTCGATGGTGAGGTCGTGGTCGAGGATCTCCCACTTCTTGATGGTCTCCCAGCGGTTGAGGCGCGCGTTCAGCTCCTCGACGTACCCGCCGACCATCTTCTGGACCTCCGCGGAGGAGACGATCTCGGCGTAGGACTTGCCGCTCATGCCGTTCTCCTCGGCCCAGCCCGCCATCGCGTCGGGGTCGAGGGTGATCAGCGCGACGCAGTAGTTGCGCTCGCTGCCGAAGACCATGAACTGGCTGGTGTAGGGGCACAGCGCCTTGAACTTCGACTCGATCGCCGAGGGGGCGATGTACTTGCCGCCGGAGGTCTTGAACAGGTCCTTGATCCGCCCGGTGATGGTGAGGAAGCCGTCGGCGTCGAGCGAGCCCTTGTCACCGGTGCGCAGCCAGCCGTCCTCGGTGAACGCCTTGGCGGTCTCCTCGGGCAGGTTGTGGTAGCCCTCCATCACGTGGGGGCCCTTGATCTGGACCTCGTCGCCCTCGCCGATGCGGACCTGGGCGCCCGGCAGCGCGGGGCCGACCGTGCCCATCTTGTACTCGTCGGGGTGGTTGACCGTCGCGCCGGCGGCGTTCTCGGTCATCCCGTAGCCCTCGAGGATGAGGATGCCGGCGGCGTCGAACCACTCGGCAATCTCCTGGTTCAGCGCCGCGGAGCCGGAGATGAAGAAGCGCACCCGGCCACCGAAGCGGTCCCGGACCTTGGAGAAGACCAGCTTGTCGAAGAGCCGGTGCTGCACCTTGAGCCCCAGCGGGATCGACTTGCCCTCGCGCTCGAGCTGCTTGACCTGGGTCCCGACCTGGAAGGCCTTGGTGAAGATCTTCTCCTTGGCGCCGCCCTCGGCCTGCTGCATCGTCACGATCCGGCCGTGGGCCTTCTCGAAGATGCGGGGCGCGGCGCCCATGAACGTCGGCTTCACGACGCCGAGGTTCTCCACGATCTTCTCGACGCGGCCGTCGATCGCCGTCGCGAAGCCGCAGGCCAGCTGGCTGGAGAGCAGCACCTTGCCGAAGGAGTGGGCCATCGGCAGCCACAGGAACTGCAGGTCGTCCTCGTGCAGGATGTCCTGGGCCTGGATCGCGGCACCCTCGTAGACCCACGAGCGGTGCTTGAGCCGCACGCCCTTCGGCTTGCCGGTGGTGCCGGAGGTGTAGATCAGCGTGGCCAGCTGGTCCGGGCCGATCGCCTTGGCGGTCTCCTCGATGACGTCCGGGTGATCGGCCAGGTACTTCTCGCCGAGCTCGGCCAGGGTGTCCATGCCGATGACCCAGTCACCGTCCGCCGTGCCGTCGAAGGTCACGACCTTCATCAGGTGCGGGAGCTCGTTCTTGTGGCCCCGGAGCTTCGCGACCTGCTCGTCGTCCTCGGCGAAGACCACCCGGCACTCGGCGTCGCCGAGGATGTACGCCGTGTCGTCGGCGTTGGTGGTCGGGTAGACGGTGGTCGTCGCACCGGCGGCGCACATGATCGCCAGGTCCGCGAGGATCCACTCGTAGCGGGTGCCGGCGGCGATGCCGACGCGCTGCTCGGACTCGATGCCGAGGGCCATCAGGCCTGCGGCGAGCCGGCGGACGCGGTCCCCGGCCTGCTGCCAGGTGACCGACTCCCAGGCCTCGCCGCGGGGGAACCGGAACGCCTCGGCGTCGGAGGACGCGGCGACCCGGTCGAGGAACTGCACCGCCATGTTGGGGGCGAGGTGGTCGACGAAGCTGGTGTCGTGATTGGCAGGCATGGCACTCCTGGATGACGGCAGGGGACGACGGCATGACCGGCGCCTCCCCGCGACGGTCGTTGCAGGTAACCTACGTCACTCGCAACCCGTGGGTAACCGGTTCAGACCGCTTCGTGGACGCGGCGAGGGTGAAACCTCTGCCGCCGCCGGCTCACGCCCGGGATGCGACGTACTGCTCGGCGCGGCGGCGGGCCTTCTCGGCCAGCCCGTCGACGGCCAGCAGCTCCGGCAGCAGCGCCGGCTCGGTGTGCAGCGCCCGGAACATGGTGCCGATCGTGACGCCGTGCCCGGGCCGATGCACCACCTGCACCTCGTCACCGGCCTGGAGCGAGCCCGGGTCCAGGACGCGCAGGTAGGCGCCGGGGGCCCCGTCGAGCGTGAACCGCTTGACCCAGGCGCGGTTGTCGAAGCCGCAACGGCCCATCCAGGTCTTGAAGTCGTTGCAGGGGGTGCGGACCGAGGCCACCTCGAGGAGGACGGTGCCGACCCGCCAGCGCTCCCCCACCTCGGCCCCGGTCACCTCGACGCCGCGGGTCGTGAGGTTCTCGGCGAACTGTCCGTCGCGGACGTCCTGTCCGAGGTCGATCGCCCAGCGGTCGAGGTCCTCGCGGGCGTAGGCGTAGACGGCCTGGTCGACGCCGCCGTGGTGTCGGGTGTCGGACACCTCGTCCCCGGCGAGCCCGAGGAGGCCGACCTCGACGGGGCCGGCGACCGGCGCCTTGTCGATGCTGGTGCGGCCGATGCCGGCCCAGGCGGCCTCACGAGGGGTGCCGACGTTGACGGAGACGAGCTGGGACACCGCAGGAGTATCCCCCGCGAGCGGGTCCGCCCGAAGCGGTTTCCGCGAGGGGCCTCTCACTCCTGGACCGCCTTCGCGACCGCCACGCACCGGGTCACGAGCTCCCGGTCGTCCAGGGCGCCCAGCGCTCGGTGCACGGTCCGCAGCACGACCCAGTCGCGGGCCCGGTCCTCGTCGAGCAGTGCCGCGTCGATCGCGGCGTGGAACCGGCGGCGCAGGGCGGGGCGGACGTCGCCGGCGACGTCCTCCCAGCGGTGCCAGAGCAGCGGCGCGACCTCGGCGTGCGGGTCGCCGACCACCGGGCTCGGGGAGATGGTGCGCCAGCCGTCGCCGCCTCCCTCGGTGGTCGCCAGCAGGTGGGCGTAGTGCAGGTCCCCGTGGAGCAGGCGCTGCTCGCCGGGGTCGCCCACGAAGGCCCGGCCGAGCGCCACGGCCTGCTCGACCAGGCGGTGCGGCAGCGGGGCGTCCCTGGGCAGCGCCGCCAGCGCCGCGGTCCCCTGCTCGACGTACGACGCCAAGGTCCGCACCTGCGGCGGCGCCGGCACGTGCAGCCGTGCGTAGTGGGCGCCGACCAGCTCGCAGGCCTCGACGTCCCAGTAGTCGGTGAGGTCGGGCCCGGCCAGTCGCTCGAGCAGGACCGCGCGCCGGTGCGGGTCGGCGCGGAGCAGTCGTACGGCGCCCTCGCCGCCCCACCGCTGGAGGGCCAGCGCCTCGTGCTCCGCGGCGCCGACCTTGAGCACCGCAGGTCCGCGCGGGCCGGTCACCGGCAGGACCTCGGTGCGTCCGGCGCACCACCGATCGCCCGTCGGGACGAGCTCCCACTCCTCGAGCAGGGCCGCGACCGTCGTCGGCAGCGGCCCCAGCAGAGGGGCGGAGGGCACCGCTACTTCTTGCCCTTGTCGACCGAGCTGCCGGCGCCGTCGTTGGAGAGCGCGGCGACGAAGGCCTCCGGCGGGACCTCGACCGAGCCGATGTTCTTCATCCGCTTCTTGCCGGCCTTCTGCTTCTCCAGCAGCTTGCGCTTGCGGCTGATGTCACCGCCGTAGCACTTGGCCAGCACGTCCTTGCGGATCGCGCGGATGTTCTCCCGAGCGATCACCCGGGCACCGATGGCGGCCTGGATCGGCACCTCGAACTGCTGGCGCGGGATGAGGTCCTTGAGCTTGCCGGCCATCATCACGCCGTAGGCGTACGCCGCGTCCCGGTGCGAGATCGCGCTGAAGGCGTCGACGGGCTCGCCCTGGAGCAGGATGTCGACCTTCACCAGGTCGGCGGCCTGCTCCCCGGAGCGCTCGTAGTCGAGCGAGGCGTAGCCCTTGGTGCGCGACTTCAGCTGGTCGAAGAAGTCGAAGACGATCTCGCCCATCGGGAGGGTGTAGCGCATCTCCACCCGGTCCTCGGAGAGGTAGTCCATCCCCTGCAGCTGGCCACGCTTGGTCTGGCAGAGCTCCATGATCGTGCCGATGTAGTCGGACGGCGCCAGGATCGTCGCCTTCACGACCGGCTCGCGGACCTCGGCGATCTTGCCCTCGGGGTACTCGCTGGGGTTGGTCACCTCGACCTCGGAGCCGTCCTCCATCGTCACGTGGTAGACGACGTTCGGGGCGGTGGAGATGAGGTCGAGGCCGAACTCGCGCTCGAGGCGGTCGCGGGTGATCTCCATGTGGAGCAGGCCGAGGAACCCGATGCGGAAGCCGAAGCCGAGCGCGCCGGAGGTCTCGGGCTCGTAGGTCAGCGCCGCGTCGTTGAGCTGGAGCTTCTCCAGGGCCTCGCGCAGGTCGCCGAACTGGTCGCCGTCGATCGGGTAGAGGCCGGCGTAGACCATCGGGTTGGGGTGCTTGTAGCCGCCGAGCGCCTCGGTCGCGCCGTGGTGCTGGGTGGTCACCGTGTCGCCGACGCGGGACTGGCGGACGTCCTTCACGCCGGTGATGAGGTAGCCGACCTCGCCGACGCCGAGCTCGCCCGCCTTCACCTGCTCCGGGCTGATGACGCCGACCTCGAGCATCTCGTGGGTCGCGTTGGTCGACATCATCTTGATCCGGTCGCGGTGGTTGAGCTTGCCGTCGACCACGCGGACGTAGGTGATGACGCCCCGGTAGGTGTCGTAGACGGAGTCGAAGATCAGCGCCCGGGCCGGCTTGTCCGCCTCGCCCACCGGAGGCGGCGTCTGCTTGACGATCTCGTTGAGCAGCGCCTCGACGCCCAGGCCGGTCTTGGCGCTGACCCGGAGCACGTCCTCCGGCTCGCACCCGACGAGGCCGGCGAGCTCCGCGGCGTACTTCTCGGGGTTGGCGCTCGGCAGGTCGATCTTGTTGAGCACCGGGATGATGTGGAGGTCGGCGCCCATCGCGAGGTAGAGGTTGGCCAGCGTCTGCGCCTCGATGCCCTGGGCGGCGTCGACGAGCAGGATGGCGGCCTCGCAGGCCTCCAGCGAGCGGGACACCTCGTAGGTGAAGTCGACGTGCCCGGGGGTGTCGATCATGTTGAGCACGTAGGTGCCCGGCTCGGCGGCCTCGTCGTTGTCGTCGGGCACGGTCCACGGCATCCGGACGGCCTGGCTCTTGATCGTGATCCCGCGCTCGCGCTCGATGTCCATCCGGTCGAGGTACTGGGCCCGCGCGGCCCGCTCGTCGACCACGCCGGTCAGCTGCAGCATGCGGTCGGCGAGGGTCGACTTGCCGTGGTCGATGTGCGCGATGATGCAGAAGTTCCTGATGATCGCGGGATCGGTGTGGCCGGGCTTCGGCGCAGGCGTCTGGGGCACGGGCTCTTCTCGACGGACTGGTGACGGGCACGGTCGGGACGGACCGCACCATCCTCCCACGCCGCGCGGCGTGCGCCCGACTCGACGGCCGGTGCCCCAGGATGGCCCGGTGACCGCGTCCGCGCTCCCTCCCGCCCGGCCTCTCGTCCGGCCTCCCGTCCGCAGGGGTCTCCCGTTCCCGCACGGGCGCACGGCGCGCCGGCTCGACTGGGTGCACCTCCCGGCCCACGTCCGGGCCGCCGTGGAGGCGCGCATCGGATCGCCGGTGACGGGGTGGTCCTCCCAAGACGCGGGCTTCACCCCCGGTCTCGCATCCGTGCTCGAGTGCGCCGACGGCAGCCGCCACTTCGTCAAGGCGGCCTCGGCCGTCGCCCAGCGGGCCATCGCCGACGCCTACCGCGAGGAGGGGCGCCGGCTCGCGACGCTGCCGGCCTCCGCGCCCGCGCCCCGCCTGCGGTGGACCCACGACGAGGACTGGGTGGTGCTGGGGATCGAGCACGTCGAGCACCGGCTCCCCGAGCGGCCGTGGTCCGCTGAGGACCTCGCCGCCGCGGTGGACGCGCTGGACCGCGCCGCCACGACGCTCACGCCTGCGCCGCCCGGCTCCCCCCTCGGCACCTACGCCGAGGAGACGGCTGCCTGGCCGGCCATGTGGGACCGGCTCCGTGCCGCACCGCCCCGGCTCCCCGGGCTGGCCGAGCGGCTGGACGAGGCAGCGGCGATGGCCCGGGCCTCGGCGCTCGTCGTCGGCGGCTCGACCCTCGTGCACACCGACGTCCGCGACGACAACGTGCTGCTGGCCGCCGACGGCCGGGTGCTGCTGTGCGACTGGAACTGGCCGGTCGCCGGCGCGGCGTGGCTCGACACGGTCGTCCTCCTGGCGGGCGCGCGCGGCGACGGCGTCGACGCCGACGCCGTGCTCGCCTCCGCCCGGGTGGCCCGCGACGTCCCGCCCGACCACGTGGACGCCGTGCTCGCGCTGCTCGCCGGCTACCTCCTGCTCATGGGCGACCTGCGGGTGCCGCCCACGTCGCCCTTCCTGCGCGCGTCCCAGCGGTGGCAGGGTGAGGCGGCGTGGGCCTGGCTCTGCGAGCGCCGCGGCTGGGCCTGACCGTCCGGGCGTGACCATGGGGGCCTGAGCCTCGATTGGGACGGCGGGCGGCGCGCTGCTAGTCTCGCTGGTCGCGTGTCCGGCTGTCCGCACGCCGACCGCACCACCCCCCGTTCCGGGGCCAAGACCTGATCCCTGTCCAGATCGACGACGAAGGCGCAACCGTGGCGAACATCAAGTCCCAGATCAAGCGCAACAAGCAGAACGAGAAGCGCCACGAGCGCAACAAGTCCGTGAAGACCGGCCTGAGGACCGCCGTCAACAAGTTCCGCAAGGCCGCCGAGGCCGGCGACAAGGAGACCGCGACCACCGCGGCCCGGGACGCCTCGCGGATGCTCGACAAGGCCGTCTCCAAGGGCGTCATCCACAAGAACCAGGCCGCGAACCGCAAGTCCGCGATCGCCAAGAAGGCCGCCTCTCTCTGAGGCCCGCCGCCACAGAGGCGCCGCACCCTCCGGGGTCGGCGCCTTTCGTGCGTCCGGACCCCGGCGCCACCGTGCGTGGCCGGGCGGCCGGGTTCAGCGCCCCGTGCGCAGGTCGGTGATCTCGAGCACCAGCCGCTCCAGGGTGTACGACGGATCGCTGGCCGCGCCCTTGATGTCGGCGTCGGCCCGCGCGACGGCGCGGATCGCCCGCCCGAGCCCCTGCTCGGTCCACCCGCGGGACTGGTCGCGGATCGACCGGAGCTTCCACGGCGGGACGCCCACCTCACGGGCGAGGTCGGCCTCGCGCATGCCGCGCGGGGCGCCCTGGTAGCGAGCCAGCCCCCGGGCGCCGGTGGCAAAAGCCGAGGTCACCAGGACCGCTGCCGTGCCGCCGTCGAGCGCCCATCGCAGCTCCTCGAGCGCGGCGTGCCGGCGTCCGGAGAAGGCAGCGTCCGCGACGGCGAAGGACTTGGCCTCCGCGCGACCGCCGAAGTAGCGCCGCACCTTCTCGACGTCCAGCGACTCCCCGGGGAAGTCGTGGGTCAGCTGGTGCGCGGCCGCCGCGAGCGAGCGGAGGTCCTGGCCGACGGCCTGGACGAGGAACAGGGCCGCCTCGCGGTCCATGGTGGCGCCGTGACGCCGGGCCTCGTTGGCCACGAACTGCGGGTACTCCGACGCCTTGAGCTCACCGGAGCGCACGTCCGCGACGAAGGCCGCCTTGCGGAGCTTCGCCAGCACGCCGCTGCCCTTCTGGCCGCCCCCGTGCACGAGCACCAGGGCGACGTCCTCGACGGGTGCGTCGGCGTAGCCCAACACGCCGGCGACCGACTCGTCGGGCAGGTTCTCCAGGTTCCGCACCACGACGCACCGGGTGCTGGAGAACAACGACGGCGCGGAGAGCTCGCCGAGCGTGGCGAGGGTCAGGTCGGCGGCCTGGGTCTCGGAGAGCTCGGCCTCCGGGTCGTGCGCTCGGACCGCCTCGCGGACCGCCGCGACCGTCCGCTCGTTGAGGAACTCCTCCTTGCCGGTCACGAGGGTGACCCGGCCGAGGACGTCTGCTGCCTTCGGACCCGTCGTTGCCATGGTCGGAGAAGCGTCCCACAGGGCACCGACGCTCACCTGCGGCTGGTGGTCGTCAGCTGCCCACCGCTGACCCGCACCAGGACGTCACCGCCGAGGTCGGTGCGCAGCACCCGGGCGCCGCTCCCCTCCAGTTGCGCCAGCAGGGGTCCGGACGGGTGGCCGTAGTCGTTGTCGGCACCGACCGGGACGAGGACCACGCGGGCACCGAGCGAGGTCAGGAACGACTCGTCCTGGTGCCGGCTGCCGTGGTGCGGCAGCTTCAGCACGTCGACCTCGAGGCCGGGGAGGCTCCGGGCGAGGGCCGCTTGGCCGGGCGGCTCGAGGTCGCCGGTGAGCAGCAGCCGGACGCCGGCCACCTCCACGAGCAGCACGACGCTCGCGTCGTTGGCGGTGTCGCCCTCCGCTCCCCTCGTGGTCGTCAGCCCCGGGGGCGGCCACAGCACCTGCAGGGTCACCGCACCGATCCTCCGCGCGGAGCCGTACGGCGCGGCGCGGACGTGCAGGCCCGTCCCGGCCAGCGCGGTGCGGACGCCGGCGACGCCGGCGGACGGGTCGAGCACCGGGGTGGACTCCACCGCGTCCACGGTCCGGCCGGTCAGCACGCCGGCCAGCCCGTCGACGTGGTCGGCGTGGAAGTGGGTCAGCACCACCAGCGGCACCCGCTCGACGTCGAGGTCGTCGAGGCAGCGGTCGACCGCTGCCGGGTCGGGCCCGGTGTCCACCACGATCCCTGCACCGGGCCCCGACCGCAGCACCAGGGCGTCACCCTGGCCGACGTCGCACATCGCCACCACCCAGTCCCGGGCGGGCCAGCCGGGCGTGGGCGGTCGGACGAGCACCACGAGCGCCAGGAGGCCGGCGAGGAGCAGGCCCAGGGCGGGGCGCTCGAGCAGCCGGCGCAGGAGCACCGCGAGGGCGGCGCAGCCGCCGGTGAGCGCGACGAGGGCGGCCGGCCCGGTCCCCCAGCCGACCGCCGGCACGGGGAGGCCGGCACCCCAGCCGGCCACGGCGATCACCCACCCGACGCACCAGCCGGCCAGGGTCCCGAGGAGCCGGCCGACGGGACCGGCCACCAGCCCCACGAGACCTCCCGCCAGGCCGAGGACCGTGGCCGGTCCGACCGCCGGCGCGACGAGCAGGTTGGCGAGCACCGCCACCAGGCTCACCTCCCCGGACAGCGCTGCGACGACCGGGGTGCAGGCCACCTGTGCCGCCAGCGGGACCGCGACCGCCTCGGCCAGCCATCGCGGCAGCCACCGGGCCAGCGCGTCCCGCCAGACCGGTGCCAGCACGAGGATCCCGGCCGTCGCGAGGACCGACAGCGTGAACCCGGCCGACACCGCGAGCCCGGGCTGCACCAGGAGGAGCACCACCACGGCCACGCCCAGGGCTCGGAACCCGCGCTGCCGCGCATGCACCCCGAGGGCCAGGAGGGCGACGCCGCCCATCACGGCGGCGCGCAGCACGCTCGGCTCGGTGCGGGCCAGCAGCACGAACCCGACGATGCCGAGCGCTCCCACGACGAGGAGCCAGCGGCCACGGGCCCCGCACCAGCGGGCGAGCAGCAGGAGGAACCCCACGACGAGGGTCAGGTTGGTGCCCGAGACGGCGAGCAGGTGGGTGAGCCCCGTCGTGCGGAAGTCCTCGGCCAGGTCCTCCGCCAGGGCCTGGTCGTCGCCGGTCACGAGAGCCGGGACCAGCGCCGCCTGGTCGGCCGGCCGGTGCGCCACCGCGTCGCGGATCGAGGCACGCACCACCGCGGCGCCCCGCCACCACGGCCCCGGGGCCGCCAGGACGTCCGGCTCCCCGGCGATGACGAGGGCGGCCAGGTCGCCGCCGTCGGCGACGTCGAGGCGGCCGACCGTCCGCACGGTCGCGCCCAGCGGCACCTCGGCCCATGCCTCGCGACCGATCACGAGGACCTCGGTGCTCAGGCGGTGGGTCAACCCGCGGCCGGTGACCTCACGGACCGTGAGCCGGGTCAGCACACCGTCGGCGCGCCGCCCCCGGAGCGGCCGCGGGTCGGCAGCCACGGACCCGACCAGCGTGACCACCGCACGCTGACGTGCCAGGTCGGCGACGGGGCCGTCGGTGGTCTGCTCGACCCGGACCCCGGCCGACGTCATCACGGCGGCCACGACCACCACCGTGGCTCCCACGGTCGCCGCGTGGCGGCGGTGACGCCGGGCGGCCAGGGCGGCGACCGCGACCAGGAGGCCACCGGCGACGGCCGTGGCCGCGCCGGGGAGCACGTGGGCCGCCACCCCGGCGAGCCACGCTGCCGCGCCCAGCAGCGGCATCCGCAGGTCGGGGCGCTCGGCGGGGGCCTCATCCACCCGCGACCGTCACGTGCGGGGCGATCTGAGCCAGCGTCGCCTCGCCGATCCCGTCCACCTCGAGCAGCTCCTCCACGGCGGAGAAGGAGCCGTGCTCGGTGCGCCAGGCCACGATCGCCGCAGCCGTCACCGGTCCGACCTGCGGCAACGTGTCCAGCTGCGCCTCGGTGGCCGTGTTGAGGTCGACGACCGACGGCGCAGCCGCCGTGCCGGGTGCGGGCGCGACACCGGGCACGGCGCCCGGTACCGCACCCGCCTGCGGCCCAGGTGGCGCGCCGACCCGTACCTGCTCGCCGTCGACCAGGACGCGCGCGAGGTTCAGGACGGAGAGGTCGACACCGCGGCGGGCGCCGCCGGCCGCGTCGAGCGCGTCGACCACCCGGGCACCGGCCTCCAGCACCACGATCCCCGGGCGCCGCACCTGCCCGGCCACGTCCACGACGACCTCGGCCGCCGCCGGAGCGCTCGAGGCCCCGGCCGGGCTCGGTCCCGCCTCCGGGACCTCCACGAGGTCCGCCACGGGCGAGGTGTCCACCGGGGCCGGTGCCACCGGCGCGCCCGGGTCCGACCGCACGACCCACCAGCAGGTGACGGCCAGGCCGAGGGCGACCACGAGGGAGACGACGGTCAGCTGCGCCGAGCCGATCGCGACCCGCCCCTGCAGGGTCTCGGGCAGCAACCCCGCGAGCCGGCGCCCGGGGCGATCGGCACGCCGCCGGGCTGCGTGCCGACCGGGCACCGGGACGGGCGGCGGGACCCAGCCGGGCGGCCCGGGCGGCTCCGGCGGCGCGGGCCACCCCGGTGGCACGGTCGCCTGCACCGCCGGCGCCGGGCGGATGGGTGCCGTCGCCGGCACAGGACCGCCCTCCGCCGCCCGCACGCGCGTGTGGTCGTCGTACCAGTCGGGGGCCGGGCGCACCTCGGCGAGCTCGGCACTCAGCAGGGCGAGCCGGCGAGAGACGGCCTCCTGGTGCTCGGCGGAGGGACGGCGGGAGCGCATGCCGGCGACGCTAGGTCCGGGTCGGCCCGCCGCGGGTCGTCGCGGGAGCCACCTGTGGAGCAGCTGTCCGCCGTGGCGGCTGTGGATGCTTCGTGGGCGTCGACCGGGAACGAACCGGGGTCCGCCTCAGATCCATCCGTTCAGCTGGGCGAGCCGCGCCGCCTCGGCCCGGGTCGTCGCGCCGGTCTTGCCGATCGCGGCCGAGAGGTGGTTGCGGACGGTTCCCACGGAGAGCTGCGCGCGCGCGGCGATCGACGCGACGGGTGATCCGTCGACAGCGAGGAGCAGGATCTCCGCCTCCCGAGTGGTGAGCGGCGACGGACCGGCCATGAGTGACTCGGTCGCGAGGTCCGGGTCCACCACGCGCAGGCCGGCGTGCACCCGACGCACGGCGTCGGCGAGCTCCCGCGCGGGTGTGTCCTTGACGAGGAAGCCGGCTGCCCCGGCGTCGAGCGCGCGGCGCACGTAGCCCGGCCGTCCGAAGGTCGTCACGATCAGCGACCGCACGTCGGGCAGCTCGGCACGCAGCTGCTCGGCCACCTCGAGCCCGGTGAGTCCCGGCATCTCGATGTCGAGCAGGCACACCTCCGCCTGCGACGCGCGAGCAGCGGGCAGCACCTCGTCACCGCGACCGACCTGCGCGACGACCTCGATGTCGGTCTCGAGGTCGAGGAGCGCCGCGAGCGCGCCGCGGACGAGCGCCTGGTCGTCGGCCAGCAGGATCCGGATCACGGCAGCACGACCTCGACGCGTGTTCCCGGCCCGCCCGACAGGCGGAGGGTGCCCCCGGCTGCGGCCACCCGTTCGCGCATGCCACGCAGCCCGTTGCCGTCGTGGCCGCCGTTCGCCGCGAGGCTGACGCCGTCGTCGGTGACGACCAACCCGGTCGGCGAGAGCTCGATCGAGACCACCGAGGCGCGTGCGTGCCGGACCACGTTGGTCACCGACTCGCGCAGCACCCAGGCCAGGAGGGTGCGGTGCCGCGGATCGGTCTCGGCGACGGTACCGACCAGCTCGGTCCGGATCCCCGCGTCGGCGAGCACGCACGGCGCCGCGGCCAGCTCCGCCTCGAGGTTGGCCGCCCGCAGCCCGCCGACGGTCGAGCGGACCTCCGCGAGCGCCTGCCGGGCGGTCTCCTGGATCGACTCCAGCTCCTCCCGGGCCCGCGCGGGGTCGGCCTCGACGAGCCGCCCCGCGAGCTCCGCCTTGATCGAGAGAGCCGTCAACGAGTGACCGAGCACGTCGTGCACGTCGCGCGCCACCCGGTCGCGCTCTGCAGCCAGGGCCAGCTCGGCCCGGGAGGCCTCGGACCGCTCCTCGAGGCGGGCGAAGACGCGCATCGCCGTGCAGAAACCGATGATGGGCCACACCATCAGGAAGAAGAAGGCGGGGAAGTCGCCCCAGACGAGGGAGAGGAGCGGCAACAGCGCACTGACGACGGTGGTCCACCGCCACCACGGCGCCGGCACCATGATGGCGGAGAACGCTCCGAGGTAGGGGGTGAGGCCGATGGCCTCGATGCCGATCACCGGCACGGTTCCCACAGCGAGCAGGAGCATGGCGAACCAGACCTTCAGCGCGTGGGCGCGCCACACGCTCCACCCGAGCAGGTAGATCCCCGCGAAGGCCCCGATCAGCGCCAGTACCAGGCCCGTGACCGGTGCCGAGGCGTCGGTCTCCACGACCTCGATGACCGGGTAGGCGAGGAAGACCAACCAGATCGCCGCGATCACCCATCCCCACCGCTCCCACGGCGAGCTGACGGATCGGGGGCCGGGCGGTGCGGTCACACCCGCTCCCGACGCCGGCGCAGCCCCCAGACGGCCACCCCTGTGAAGATCGCCGTCCACACGCCTACGTTAGCGAGCAGCAGCCACACCGGGTCGTGGCCGGCGTCGGCGGGGAGGTGGCCCTCCGAGATGGGGTAGCGCGCCAGCCCGGCGTAGCCGTAGAGCGGGGTGAGGCGGCCGATGTCCAGCACGACCCCGTCCATCGGCGTGAAGACGTTGCCGAGGAAGCTCAGGATCACGATCAACCCCGAGGCGATGCCGGCGGTGTTGTCCCCCTTGAACACCAGGCACACAGCCAGGCCGTAGACCGCGAACAGCGCCGAGCCGAGCCACACGATGCCGGCGCTGGCCAGCCAGTCGACCGCGTTGCCCGACGAGCCGGTGGCCGCGCCGATCACGTAGATCAATGCGACCGGGACGGCCGCGACGAGCATGGCCACAGCGGTCTTGATCGCCACGAAGGCCACCGAGGAGAGCGGCGTCAGGGCGACCTGGCGCCCCCACCCCATGGTCTGCTCGGTCGCCGCCACCCCGGCGACGGTCGCCGTGGCCGTGACGGCCCCGTAGGCCGCCATCGACACCATCACGTACATCGCGACGTTCGCACTGCCGTACGCCTCGTCGTCGCCCATCCCGAAGACGAAGAACAGGAAGGCCGGCAGCGCCACGGTGAAGAACATCGCCACCTTGTCCCGCAGCTGTCGCCTCAGGTCCAGGCCGGCATAGGCGACTGCCGAGGGCCGTGTCGTACGCCGACCTGCCGCCGCCGCGGTGTCCGTGACCGTCGTCGCGCTCACCGCAGTGCCTTCTCGGGCTCGCTGCGGCCAGCCACTCCTGCGTCGGTCGACGGCGTCCCGGTGAGGGCGAGGAACGCCGCCTCGAGGCTCGCGCCGGCCACCTCGAGGTCGGCGATGCCGAGCGGCGCGACCGCCGTGCGGACGTCGTCGAGCCAGGCCGGGTCGATGCCGTGGACGTCCATGACCTCCGCCGGCGGGCGGAAGGACACCGTGTGGCCGCC
This sequence comes from Nocardioides ureilyticus, assembly GCF_051280745.1. NCBI lineage: Bacteria > Bacillati > Actinomycetota > Actinomycetes > Propionibacteriales > Nocardioidaceae > Nocardioides > Nocardioides ureilyticus. The sequence goes on from NZ_JBNCOG010000005.1 coordinate 16,362, forward strand.
GTGCTTCGCACGTACTTCCGCGGTCGGGCCGTCGGCCACGATCCGGCCGCGCGCCATCAGCACCGTGCGGTCGGCGAACGCGTCGGCCTCGGCGAGGTAGTGGGTCGCGAAGACGATGGTGCGGCCTCCCGCGGCGTCCTCCCGCATGGTTCTCCAGAACTCCTGGCGCGCACCGACGTCCATGCCGGTCGTCGGCTCGTCGAGGATCACCAGGTCGGGGTCGGGGACGAGCGCCAGCGCGAACTTCAACCGCTGCTGCTCGCCCCCCGAGCACGCCTTCACCAACCGGTCGCCGAGCGGACCGAGTCCAGCACGCTCGACGACGACGTCGACCCGCTCCGGCCGGCCGTGGAGGGCGGCGACCGCGCGGACCGTCTCCCGCACCGTGAAGTCGGGCAGCAGCCCGCCGGTCTGCATCACGGCGGAGACCCGCCCCTCCGCGACCGCGCGGCGCGGTGTCCCGCCGTACACCGCGACCGTCCCGCTCGTCGGAGAGGTCAGGCCGAGGAACATGTCCACGGTCGTGGTCTTGCCGGCGCCGTTGGGGCCGAGGAAGGCGACGACCTCACCGGGACTGATGGTCAGGTCGATGCCGTCGACGGCGGTGACGGTCTCCCCGCCGAGTCCCCGGAACCGCTTCGTGAGGGCGATGGCCTCGAGTGCTGGAGTGCTCACGAGGCAACCCTCCGTCCGCGGGCGGGACGGTGCCCGGGGAAGTTGTCACGGCCTGCACGTGACAGGTGTCATGGCTCAGAGCCGCGGCGCCACGCAGGTGTCATGGCTCAGGGCCGCGGCGCCACGCAGGCCGCGATCATCCCGGGACCCACGTGCGCGCCGAGCACCGCACCGAGCTCGCCGCACCAGACCTCGCGGCCCTCGAGCTGGTCGGCCAGGCGCTCGGCCAGCCTGGACGTCAGCGTCGCGGCGCGGTCGGGGTTCGCCAGGTGCGCGACGCACACGTCGACCGGCCCGTCGCCGGCCGCGGTCACCGCCAGCTCCTCCAGCCGGGCCAGTGCCCGTTGGGAGGTCCGGACCCGCTCCAGCGACTCCACCCGGCCGTCGCTGATGGCCAGCAGCGGCTTGACCGCGAGCGCACCCCCGAGCAGGGCCGCCGCCGCGCCGATCCGGCCCCCCCGGCGGAGGTACTCCAGGGTGTCGACGTAGAAGAGCGAGGAGGACGCCTCGGCCCGCCGGCGCGCCGCCTCGGCGGCCTCCTCGGCCGAGCCGCCCGCGGCGACCGCCTCCGCCGCCGCCAGCGCGGCGTACCCGGTCGCGACGCCGACTTGGCGCGAGTCCACCGCGAGGACCGGCACCGGCGCGTCCTGCGCAGCCAGCTGGGCCGACTCGTAGGTTCCGCTCATGTCGCCCGAGAGATGGACCGAGACGATCGCCTCGGCGCCGGCGGCCGCCGCCTGCTCGTAGACCGCCCGCATCGCGGCCGGGGACGGGCGGGAGGTGCTGACCGGCGTCCACTCCTTCAGCGCGGCCGCCACCATGGCGGGCGTGGCGCCCTCGGGGCCCTCGTCGAGCACCTCGGCGCCGATGACCACCTGCAGCGGCACCACGACGATCTCGTGGGCCGCGGCGACCTCGGCCGGCAGGCTGGCGGTCGAGTCGGTGACGACGACGATCCGGGACATGGCTCAGACCACCACGTTGACCAGCTTCGGCGCGCGCACGACCACCTTGCGGACCGGCCGTCCGTCGATGGCGCGCACGACCGCCGGGTCGGCCATGGCCAGCTCCTCCAGGTCGGCCTCGGAGATGTCCGGGGCCACCTCCAGCCGCGCCTTGACCTTCCCCTGGATCTGGACGACCGCGGTCACGGTGTCCTCGACCAGCAGGGAGGGGTCGACGGTCGGCCAGCCGACCCGGGCGACCGTGGGCTGGTGGCCCAACCGCTCCCACATCTCCTCGGCCGTGTACGGCGCCACGAGCGACAGCAGCACCGCCACCGCCTCGACCGCCTCGCGCACGGCCGGGTCGGCGGGGCCCGGACCGGAGTCGATCGCCTTCCGCGTGGTGTTCACCAGCTCCATGGTGCGGGCGACCATGACGTTGAACCGGTGGCCCTCGATGAGCTGCTCGGCCTCGTGCAGCGTCTTGTGGGTGGCCTTGCGCAGGGCGGTGTCGCCGCCGTCGGGGGCCGTCCCCGGCTCGGAGGCGACGTCCCCGGAGAGGCGCCAGGCGCGCTGCAGGAACTTGACCGCGCCGCCGGGCGACATGTCGGCCCAGTCGATGTCGTCCTCCGGCGGGCCGGCGAAGACCATGGTCAGCCGCACCGCGTCGACGCCGTAGCGGTCGATCATCTCGCCCAGGTTGACGCCGTTGCCCAGCGACTTCGACATCGCCTTGCCGCCGTTGATGACCTGGCCCTGGTTGAGCAGCGCGGAGAACGGCTCGACGAAGTCGACCATGCCCATGTCGTGGAGCACCTTGGTGAAGAACCGCGAGTACAGCAGGTGCAGGATCGCGTGCTCCACGCCACCGACGTACTGCGCGATCGGCATCCACTCCCGGGCCTGCGCCGGGTCGAAGGGGCCGTCCTCGTAGTGCGGGTCGAGGTAGCGCAGGTAGTACCAGGACGAGTCCACGAAGGTGTCCATGGTGTCGGAGTCACGCAGGGCCGGCCCGCCGCACGAGGGGCAGTCGGTGTGGACCCAGGCCTCGGCCGCGGCCAGCGGCGAGGTGCCCTTCGGCTTGAGGTCGGCGCCCTTGAGGTCGTCGGGCAGCCGCACCGGCAGCTGGTCCTCCGGCACGGGGACCTCGCCGCACCGCTCGCAGTGGACGATCGGGATCGGCGCGCCCCAGAAGCGCTGGCGGCTGAGCAGCCAGTCCCGCAGCCGGAAGTTGACCGTGCCGGTCCCCCGTCCGTCGGCCTCGAGCTGCTCGATGATCCGGCTGATCGCGGCCGCCTTGTCGGTCAGTCCGTCGAGCGGGCCGGACGCGACGTAGGTCCCGTCGCCCGTGGTGGCGACCCAGCTCTCCTCGGGGTCGTCCTCGCCGGGGACGTCGACGACCCGGCGGACCGGCAGCCCGAAGACCTTCGCGAAGTCGAGGTCGCGCTGGTCGTGCGCGGGCACCGCCATGATCGCGCCGGTGCCGTAGTCGGCCAGGACGTAGTCCGACGCCCACACCGGCATCGGCTCGCCGGTCACCGGGTTGCGGGCCGTGACGCCCAGGTCCACGCCCGACTTCGGGCGGTCCGTGGCGAGGCGGTCGATGTCGGAGGCCTTCCGGACCTCCTCGAGGTACGCCGCGAGCGCGGCCTCCTGCCCGGGGGCGACGACCTCCGCGGCCAGCTTCGCGTCGGCGGCGACCACCATGAAGGTGGCGCCGTAGAGGGTGTCGGGCCGGGTGGTGAAGACCGTGACGGTGCGCGTCTCCCCCGAGGCAAGCTCGATGTCGAAGTCGACGTGGGCGCCCTCGGAGCGGCCGATCCAGTTGCGCTGCATGGCGAGCACCCGGTCCGGCCAGGTGCCGGCGAGGTCGTCCATGTCGTCGAGCAGGCGCTGCGCGTACTCGGTGACCTTGAAGTACCACTGGTTCAGCTCACGCTTGGTCACCTCGGCGCCGCAGCGCTCGCACATGCCCTGCACGACCTGCTCGTTGGCGAGGACGGTCTGGTCGTTGGGGCACCAGTTGACGGGGCTGTTCTTGCGGTAGGCCAGGCCCCGCTCGCGGAACTTCAGGAACAGCCACTGGGTCCAGCGGTAGTACTCCGGGTCGGAGGTGTGCAGCCGGCGCGACCAGTCGAAGGAGACGGCGTAGCGGCGGAACGACTCGGCCTGGGTCTCGATGTTGGCGTAGGTGTAGGTGGCCGGGTGCTCGTCGTTGCGGATGGCGGCGTTCTCGGCCGGCAGGCCGAAGGAGTCCCAGCCGATCGGGTTGAGGACGTCGTACCCGCGCTGCCACCAGTAGCGCGCGATGACGTCGTGCAGCGCCATCACCTCGGCGTGGCCCATGTGCAGGTCGCCGGAAGGGTAGGGGAACATCGTGAGCGCGTAGCGCTTCTCGGCCCCGGGCGCCGCGCTGCCGGCGCGGAAGGGGTCGAGCTCCTCCCAGACCGGGCGCCACCGCTCCTGCGCCGCGGCCATGTCGTACGTCGCGGCCTCGTCCGGCCGGTCCGCCTGCTCGCTCATCTGCGTCTCTTCCCGTCGTTCACGCGTGGGTGGGTCGTCTGCTCCCGGTCACGCCCCCGGGGATCTGGCTGGGCATGAAAAAGCCCCTCGCCTCACGAGGGGCAGCCGCGTCGGGTCGTGCTCGTCGACGCGGCTAGATAAGGAGCAGGGTCTCGCGCATGGGCGCCATGGTAGCGCGGCGTCCGGCCGGGTACGGGGGCGCCATGACCGAGCTGCAGACCGAGCCCCGGGCCGGGGCGGGCCTCACCGTCGCCGTGACCGGGCCGACCGGCACCTTCGGCTCCGGGCTGGTGCCGCTCCTCGAGACCGACGACCGGGTACGCCGGGTGGTCGGGGTGGCGCGCAGCCCGGTCGACCCGGCCGAGCGGGGCTGGCGCAAGACCACCTACCGGCAGGGCGACGTGCGGGACCGCGCGGCACTGGCCGAGGCGTTCGCCGACGCCGACGTGGTCGTCCACCTGGCGTTCCTCATCGTCGGCGGGTCGCCCGCAGTGAGCCGTGCGGTCAACGTCGAGGGCACCCTGAACGCCTACCGGGCCGCCGCCGAGGCGGGGGCCCGCCGGTTCGTCTACGCCAGCTCCGTCGCGGCGTACGGCTTCCACGCCGACAACCCGGTGGGGCTCACCGAGGAGTGGCCGACCCGGCCGGCGGACCGGCTCTTCTACGCCCAGCAGAAGGCGGAGCTGGAGGCGCTGCTGCGCGAGGAGGCGGGCGCGCGCGGCGGTCCCGAGCTCTACCTGCTCCGCCCGTCGATCGTCGTGGGCCCGAACGCGGTGGGGGGCAAGGTGTCGCTGCCGGGCTGGGCCGCCGCGGCCGGCAAGGTGCTGCAGCGGCTGCCGAAGCGGCTGCCGCCGGTGCCCGTGCTCGTCCCCGACCTGCCGGTCCAGCTGGTGCACGAGAGCGACGTCGGCACGGCGCTGCTGCGGTGCGTGGTGGCCGCCGGACCGCCGGGCGCCTACAACATCGCCGCTGACGACACGCTCACCGCCGCCGACGTCGTCCGGATCCTGGGTGGCATCCCGGTGCCGCTGCCCGCGGGCCCGGCGCACCTCGCGGCCCGACTGGCCGCGGGCCTCCCCGGCCTGCCGCAGCCGGCGCAGTGGGTCGAGGCGCTGGCCCACCCCGCGGTCATGGACACCACCCGCGCGAAGGAGCAGCTCGGCTGGCGACCGGCCGTCAGCGCCGCGGACGGCCTGCGTCAGACGCTCGGCCTCCCCCTAGAGTTCCCGGCATGACCGTCACCGACATGTTCCGACTCGACGGCAAGGTCGCCGTCGTCACCGGCGCGTCCAGCGGCCTCGGCGTCGCGTTCGCCCAGGCCTTCGCCGAGGCCGGCGCCGACGTCGTCCTCGGCGCCCGCCGCGCCGACCGGCTCGCCGAGACCGCGCGCCTCGTCGAGGCGGCCGGCCGCCGCGCCCTCGCCGTGCAGACCGACGTCGTCGATCCCGACTCCTGCACCAACCTGGTGACCCAGGCCGTCGAGCAGCTCGGCAGCATCGACGTGCTCGTCAACAACGCCGGCGTCGGGACCGCCGTCCCCGCCACCCGCGAGACGCCCGAGCAGTTCCGCCAGGTCGTCGACGTCAACCTCCACGGCTGCTACTGGATGGCGCAGGCCTGCGGGCGGGTGATGGGCGAGGGCTCGAGCATCCTCAACATCTCCTCCGTCCTGGGCCTCACCACGGCGGGCCTCCCGCAGGCGGCGTACGCCGCGTCGAAGGCCGGCCTGATGGGCCTCACCCGTGACCTGGCGCAGCAGTGGACCGGCCGGAAGGGCATCCGTGTCAACGCGATCGCCCCGGGGTTCTTCGACTCCGAGATGACCGAGCAGTACCCGCCGGGATACCTCGAGTCCCGCGGCGACCGGATCCCGATGGGCCGCAAGGGCGACCCCGCCGAGCTGGCGGCGACGGCCGTCTTCCTCGCCTCCCCGGCCGGCGGCTACATCACCGGGCAGACCGTCGTGGTCGACGGCGGGATGACGATCACCTGACCGCACCCGGCCTCACCTGGATCCTTGCGCGTACGCCGCGGGCGGCACCCCCGTCCAGCGGGTGAAGGCGTGGGTGAAGGCAGCCGCGTCGGCGTAGCCGAGGCGCGTCGCCACGTCTGCGACGGGCAGCGTCGCCCGTGACTCCAGCAGGGAGCGCGCCAGCGACTCCCGCACCTCGTCGACCAGCGCGCGGTAGCCGACCCCCTCACCCGCCAGCCGTCGGCGCAGGCTGCGCTCGCTCAGGCCCAGGGACGCGGCGACCGCACCCATCGGCGCGCCGTCGGGCAGCTGCTGGGTGATGAGCACCTGCACGTCGCGGGCGACGCCCGTCCGCTCGCGGCGGCGGGCGACCACGTCGCGGAGCATGGCGTGCGCCATCGAGGTGGCCCGCGGGTCGCGGGGCAGCGGCCGCTGGAGCTCGGCGGCCGGGACCTCCAGCACCGCGTGGTCCTCGGCCACGGTCAACGTCGACCCGAGCCCGCCGGGCACCAGCGCGGCCGCCACGACGTCGATCGCCGTCGCGTCGCGGGCGACGAGGAAGGCCCGCACGTCCGCGGGGAGCGCGCCTCCGTCGACCACCAGCCGCACCCGGCCGTCCGCCACCTCCGCGCGCGGCAGCGCGAAGGCGAAGGAGAGGTCGATGAAGCGCAGCGTCACGTCGAGGGCGTCACCGACGGTCCGGCTCGCGAGCAGGGCGTAGCCGAGCACCCCGAACGTCGAGGCGCGGTAGGTCGCGCCCACGTCGGCGCCCGAGCCGGGGAGGAGCCGCTGCAGCGTGCGCACCACGCGGAGCTCCTGGGCGGCGGTCACCTCGCGGTCGGCCACGGCCAAGTCGGCCTCCCGCAGCCCGGTGCCCGCGAGGACCACCCGCGCGGGCACGCCGCGCGCGACGGCGTACCGCACGAGGAGCGCGACGCCCGCGACCGCGCGTGGGTACTCCCAGTCGTCCGGGGCCCGTTCGGGTGGCAGGTGCCGCACCATGGCCGGAATTATCAAGCATGGTGATCGGCGGGCCTGCCGCCGGGCCCACGACGGTTCCTACGCTCCACGCCATGGAGAACCTGCGTGTCGTCATCATCGGGGCCGGCTTCGGCGGCCTGGGCGTCGCCCGCGCCCTGCGCGAGCAGGGCTGCACCGACCTCACCATCCTCGAGCGCGCGGACGACGTGGGTGGGGTGTGGCGCGACAACACCTACCCCAACGCCGCCTGCGACGTGCCCTCCCCGCTGTACTCGTGGTCCTGGGCGCCCAACCCGCGGTGGAGCCGGCGCTACGGCACCCAGCCGGAGATCCTCGAGTACCTCCGCGCCGCCGCGCGCGAGCACGGCCTGCTCGACCACGTCCGGCTGCGCACCGAGGTGACGGCGGCGACGTACGACGAGGCGAGCGCGACCTGGCGGGTCGAGACCGCGGCCGGCGAGACCCTCGAGGCCGACCTCCTGGTCTCGGCGGTCGGGCAGCTGTCCAACCCGGCGCTGCCGGCCGTGCCCGGCCACTTCGACGGACCGGCCTTCCACTCCGCGCAGTGGCGCCACGACGTCGACCTGGACGGCAAGCGGGTCGCGGTGGTCGGCACCGGCGCGAGCGCCGTCCAGTTCGTCCCCGGCATCGTCGACCGGGTCGGGTCGATGACGGTCTTCCAGCGCTCGGCGCCCTACGTCCTGCCCAAGCCCGACCAGGAGTACAAGGCGCACCACCACCGCCTCTTCGAGCGCGTGCCGGCCGCGCTGCGCGCCGAGCGTCGGGCGGTGTTCTGGCTCACCGAGCGGTTCAACGGCGCGCTCGCCGGCGACTCCCCGGCCACCCGCCCCCTGATGGCGGTGATCCGCGGCGTGTGGCGCGCGCACCTGCGGGCCACGGTGAAGAACCCGGCCCTGCGCCGGGCGCTCGTGCCGGACTACCCGCTGGGCTGCAAGCGCGTGCTCTTCAGCAACGAGTGGTACCCGGCGCTCGCCCGCGAGCACGTCGAGGTGGTGCCGGAGGCCGTGACCGGCCTGGAGCCCGACGGCGTGCGCACCGCCGACGGGCGGCTGCACCGGGCCGACGTGCTCATCTGGGGCACCGGCTTCGCCGCCACGGAGTTCCTCGCGCCGATGAAGGTGACCGGGCGGGGCGGCCGCGACCTGCACGAGCACTGGTCCGACGGCGCCCGCGCCCACCTCGGGATGACGGTGCCGGGCTTCCCGAACCTGTTCTGCATCTACGGCCCCAACACCAACCTCGGCGGCAGCTCGATCATCGCGATGATGGAGGCGCAGGCCGGGTACATCGCCCAGGTCGCGCGCCGCCTCGCCGACGAGGGGCTGCGCACGGCGGAGCCGCGGGCCGCGGCCGCCGACGCCTACGACCGCGAGATGCAGTCCCGGCTGGCCACGAGCGCGTGGGCCGGCTGCTCCAGCTGGTACGTCGACGGCCCGCGGATCACGACCAACTGGCCGGGCCTGGTCGCGGAGTACCAGGCCCGGACCGCGGAGGTCGACTGGGACGAGCTCGAGCTCGCCTGAGCAGCACCTCGCCACCCCCGCGCGGTCAGCGGTGGATGGACCGCGGGAGGCTGCGGTTGGCGACCCGGTTCTCCGCGTCGATCATCCAGGCCAGCTGCTCGAGGCGCTCGATGATGACGTGCAGGATGTCGGCGGTCGTCGGGTCCTCGGCGTCCACCTCGTCGTGGATGCGCCGCGCGGTGCCGGTCACGCCGTAGATCGCGGTCGTGATCAGGTCGACGGTCTCGGCGGTGTTGACCTCGCCGGCCGGGAACGGCGCCAGGCTGGTCTGCTCGGCGACCGAGGCGGAGCGGCCGTCGGGGACGACGTACAGCGCGCGCATCCGCTCGGCGACCTGGTCGGAGAACTCGCGGGCGGCGTCGACGACCTCGTCGAGCTGCAGGTGGAGGTCGCGGAAGTTCAACCCGACGACGTTCCAGTGGGCCTGCTTGCCCTGCAGGTGCAGCTCGATCAGGTCGACGCTGAGCTGCTGCAGGTGGCTGGCGAGCTGCTCGGAGGCCGTGAAGGCCGGCTTGGCGACATGGGTCTGGTCGGAGTGCAGGAGATCAGTCATGCCACCACTGAAGCACGTTCTCTGGAATGATTCCAGAAAGGTGAGCCTGACCTAAACGCCCGTCTCGGCGAGCGCCCGGCTCCGCGCCCACCGGTAGTCGGCCTTGCCCGACGGCGACCGCTCCACCGAGCCGACCCGGACCACGGCCCGCGGGACCTTGTAGCGCGCCACGTGGCGGCCGCACTCGGCCAGCAGGTCCTCGTCGGTGACGTCGCTGCCCTCCGCGAGCTGCACCACGGCGACCGGCTCGCTGCCCCACCGCTCGGAGGGCCGGCCCACGACCACGACGTCGCGCACGGCGGGGTGCGCCGCCAGCGCCCGCTCCACCTCCTCGACGAAGATCTTCTCCCCGCCGGAGTTGATCGTCACCCCGTCGCGGCCCAGCAGCAAGATCCGGCCGTCCTCGAGGAGGTCGGCGCGGTCGCCCGGGATCGAGAAGCGCTCGGCGCCGATGACCGGGAAGGTCCGGGCGGTCTTCGCCTCGTCGCCGAGGTAGCCCAGCGGGACCCGGCCGCGCTGCGCCAGCCAGCCACCGCCCTCCCCCGGCTCCAGCACCCGGGTGAGGAGGTCGTCGACCACGGTGGTCGTCGGCACCGGCGTGAACGTCGCGGCCTCCGCCTCCATGCCCTTGAGCGACATCGAGCTCATCTGCAGCCCCGTCTCCGACGAGCCGGCCGCGTCCATGACGATCATGTGGGGGCAGAGCTCGAGGAGCCGGTCGCGGACCCCCGGGGTCAGCGGGGCGCTGCCGTTGTTGAACGCCGCCACGCCGGACATGTCGTAGCTCCCGCGCTCCAGCTCGTCGATCAGCGGGCGGGCCACCGCGTCGCCCACGATCGGGATGCTCACGGCGCCCTCCCGGACCGCCGTCGACAGCACGTCCGCCGCGTCCAGGTGGTCGACGTGGTGGGGCAGGACGATCTTGCCGCCGTTGGTGATGGTGTGGAACGTCGACCACTGGGCCGCGCCGTGCATGAACGGCAGCGCCATCAGCAGCACCATGCCGCCGTTCGCCGTCCGGGCCGCCTCCGCGATCGAGTCGTAGGAGGGGTGGGGCTCGGTCGTCCCGAACGGCGTGCCGCCCATCGAGGTGACGTAGATGTCGTCCTGGCGCCACAGCACCCCCTTCGGCATGCCGGTCGTGCCGCCGGTGTAGAGCACGAACAGGTCGTCCGGGGACGGCTCGGGCATCCCGCCGGCCGGCTCCGGCGTCCGCAGGGCCTCCTCGTAGTCGACCGCGCCGGGCAGCAGGTCGTGCCCCGACTCGTCGGCCACCTGGACGAGCACGCGCAGGTCGGGCAGCCGGTCCCGGATCGCCGCGACCCGCGGCGCGAACTCCGCGTGGTAGACGAGCGCGGTCGTCCGGGCGTCGGCGAGCAGGTAGGCCAGCTCCTCCTCGACGTACCGGTAGTTGACGTTCACCGCCGTCGCGCGGGCCCGGTAGGCGCCGAGCATGCCCTCGAGGTACTCGTTGCCGTTGCGCAGGTAGAGCCCGACGTGGTCCTGCCCCGACTCGTGGCCGGCCAGGCCGCTGCGCTCGGTGTGGCAGCCGAGGCCCTGCGCGGCGAGGAAGTGGGCCAGCCCGTCGACCCGCTGGTCGAGCTCCCGGTAGGTCAGCCGCCGGTCGCGCCAGACCAGCACCTCCTGGTCCGGGACGGTGCGGGCGACCGTCCGGAACACCGTGGCGAGGTTGAACTGATCGGCCATGCGGAGCCTCCTGGACTAGAACCCGTTCCAGAAATCCTAGACCACGCACGCCCCGCTGTGACGAGCGTTACCGTCGTGTCCTGGGACGAGACCGGCACAGAGGGGAGCCTGTCGTGGACCGCACGGAGGACCGGGTCGAGGACCTGGTGCACGAGGCGCTGACGGAGTACGCCGCGCAGGCGGACGCCTACCTGGCGCGCGCCGCCCACCGGCTGTCGCCCGGCCTGGGCCGCCAGCCGCTCGTGGTGCTCTTCCGGCTCAAGCGCTACGGGCCGCTGCGGGAGGGCGACGTGGCGGCGCAGCTCCAGCTCCCGCCGAGCGAGGTCGCCCGGCACGTCGACGACCTGGCCGCGCGCGGCCTCGTCTCCCGGCTCGGCGTCGGACCGCACGCGACGGTGTGCCTCACCGACGCGACCGCCGGCGCCCTCGACCTGGCGGAGGACGAGCGCCGCGGCCGGATCCTCGACGGGCTGGAGGCCTGGTCGCTGGAGGAGAAGGAGTCCCTCGCGCGACTGCTGGCGAAGTTCGTCCAGCGCGACGACCTCGTCGTGCGGGCGCGCAGCCTGCCGGCGCGCCGCTGAGTCGTCCTGGCTCGGCACACCTAGAAGGCGGTCTCCGGCACGTCCAGGGGCGACCGGTCCAGCCGCTCGAGGAGGTCGAGCTGCGGACCGGTGCGCGGCAGCTCGGTGCGCAGGAACCACCGGGCCGCGTGCCGCTTGCCCTCGTGGAGGTCGCTCGTCCCGCCCTCGGCGACGAGCGCCTGCTGCAGCCACAGCCACGCCACGACGACGTGGCCCGCGACCTCCAGGTACGTCGAGGAGTGCGCGAGCGCCGTCTCCGGGTCACCGGTCGACCAGAGCCGGCCCGTGACCTCGACCAGCCGGTCGACGGTCGCACGCAGCCGCGCGCCGTCCTCGGCCAGGTCGCCGCCGCGGCGCGCCGCCTCGTCGGTGGTCGCGGTGATCCGCTCGGCGAGCAGGCGCAGCCCCGCGCCCCCCTCGGCCACGACCTTGCGGCCGAGCAGGTCGAGGCCCTGGATGCCGTGGGTGCCCTCGTGGATCGGGTTGAGCCGGTTGTCGCGGTAGTGCTGCTCGACGTCGTACTCGCGCGTGTAGCCGTAGCCGCCGTGCACCTGGATGGCGAGGTCGTTGGCGGCCAGGCACCACTGGGAGGGCCACGACTTCACGATCGGGGTGAGGGTGTCGAGCAGCAGGTGCGCGCGGGCCGCCTCCTCCGGATCCGGGTGGGTCCGCTCCTCGTCGACCAGGCGGGCGGCGTGGAGCACCAGTGCGAGCCCGCCCTCGACGTAGGCCTTCATCGTGAGCAGCATCCGCCGGACGTCGGCGTGCTCGATGATCGGCACCGGCGGCGAGGAGGGGTCCTTGGCCTGCGGCAACCTGCCCTGCGGCCGGGTGCGGGCGTAGTCGAGGGCCTTGAGGTAGCCGGTGTAGCCGAGGGCGGCCGCGCCGAGCCCCACGCCCACCCGGGCTTCGTTCATCATGTGGAACATCAGGGCCAGGCCTCGGTGCTGCTCGCCGACGAGGTGGCCGACGGCCCCCGGCTCGCCGCCGGGGCGGTGCGCACCCTCGCCGAAGGAGAGCAGCGTGTTCGTGGTCCCGCGCCAGCCCATCTTGTGGTTCAGCCCGGCCAGCACCACGTCGTTCCGCTCGCCGACGCTGCCGTCCTCGGCCAGCAGGTGCTTGGGGACGAGGAAGAGCGAGATGCCCTTGGTGCCGGCGGGCGCCCCCTCGGTGCGGGCGAGGACGAGGTGGACGATGTTCTCGCCCATCTCGTGGTCACCGCCCGAGATCCACATCTTGGTGCCCCGCAGCCGGAACGTGCCGTCCGGCTGCGGCACCGCGGTGGTGGTGACGTCGGCCAGCGAGGACCCGGCCTGCGGTTCGGAGAGGCACATCGTGCCGAAGAAGCGACCCTCGAGCATCGGACGGACGTAGGCGTCGACCTGCTCGGACGTGCCGTGGGTGGCGAGGAGGTGGGCGTTGGCCTGGGTGAGGAAGGGGTAGCCGGCCGTCCCGCAGTTGGCGGCCTGGAACCACGCCGACGTCGCCGCGGCGACGACCTGCGGCAGCTGCATGCCCCCGAGCTCCTCGTCGAACGTCGCGCCGGTGAAGCCGCTGCTCGCGTAGACCTCGAGCGCCTCGGCCACCTCCGGGTGCAGCACGGCCCGGCCGTCGACGAACTGCGGCTCCTCGGCGTCGTTGCGCTTGTTGTGCGTGGCGAAGTGCCGCGTGGCGACGGTCTCGGCGAGGTCCAGCACCGCGTCGAAGGTCTCGCGGGAGTGCTCGGCGTAGCGGGGACGACCGAGGAGCTCCTCGACGCCGAGCCACTCGTGCAGGAGGAAGTCGAGGTCGGCTCGCGACATGATCAGGGACACGGGAGAACTGTGGCATCCGGTGTGATCCCGTGCCATCCGGCCCTCGACGACGTTCTCACCGACGCCTCAACGACGAAGCGAGGTGGACCGGAGTCTCACCTCGCTTCTCACGAAGTGGAGCTGAGGGGACTCGAACCCCTGACCCTCTGCATGCCATGCAGATGCGCTACCAGCTGCGCCACAGCCCCAAACCGCTGCCCTCGGGTCTCCCCGTCAGGCGGCTCGCAGAATGTTACTCATAGCCGATCGGAAGACGAAATCGGGGTGACGCCGTACGCCGCGAGCACCGGCGACCGCCCGTCGCCCGCCTGCTCCAGCACCAGCCACTGGCAGTTGCGCAGCGCGCGCAGGCCCAGCGCCGCCTCGTGCGGCCAGCCCAGCAGTGCTGTGGTGGCCACCTTGATCGCCCCGCCGTGGCTGACCGCGACCGAGGTCTCCCCCGCCGCCGTGGCGCCGAGGACCTCGCCCAGCGCCGCCACCATCCGGTCCCGCATGGCGGCGAGGCCCTCCCCGCCAGGGACGGCGTCCCAGTTGCCCGCGCGGAACTGCGCGAACTCCTCGGGCGCGACGCGGGCGTACTCCTCGTGCGTCATCGCCTCGCGCACGCCGAGCATCGCCTCCCGCAGCCGCGGGTCGGGCTCCGCCTCGAGGCCGGCGTGCTCGGCGACGTACGCCGCGGTCTCCCGGGCGCGGGCCAGGTCGGAGGTGACCAGCCGGGTGGGGCCGTACGCCGCGAGGTACGGCGCCGCGGCGGCCGCCTGGGCGCGCCCGACCTCGTCGAGCCCGACGTCCTGCTGGCCCTGGATCCGGGACTCGTGGTTCCAGGCGGTGCGGCCGTGGCGCACCACCACCAGCCGGCGCACGGCCGGGTCGGCGCCGCTCACTCCCCTGGCTGGTCGGCGGCGTCGGTGCCGGCGTCAGTGCCGGCGTCAGTGCCGGCGTCGGAGGAGTTCGCCGGGCCGGTCACGTCAGCCGGCAGCGCGATCGTCGGGCAGTCGCGCCACAGCCGCTCGAGGGCGTAGAACTGCCGCTCCTCCTCGTGCTGGACGTGGACGACGATCTCGCCGTAGTCGATGAGCACCCAGCGACCGTCCCGCTCGCCCTCCCGGCGGATCGGCTTCGCACCGATCTCCCGGAGCTTGTCCTCCACCTCGTCGACGATGGCCTTGACCTGGCGGTCGTTGCTGGCCGAGGCGAGGACGAAGGCGTCGGTGATGGCCAGCTGCTCGCTGACGTCGAAGGCGACGATCTGCTTGGCCAGCTTGTCGCCGGCCGCGCGTGCGGCGGCGTGGACGAGCTCGAGGGCGTGGTCGGTGGCGGTCATGGGGCTCCGGGGGTCGGTGGGGAGGTCGTGGACTCTGCGGGGTAGAGCTGGTGCTTGGCGATGTACTGGACGACGCCGTCCGGCACGAGGTACCAGACCGGCTCGCCGCGACGGGTGCGCTCACGGCAGTCGGTGGAGCTGATCGCCAGCGCGGGGATCTCCACCATCGTCACCCGGTCGGCCGGGATGGTGGCGAGCGTCGTCGCGTCCATGGTGTACCCGGGCCGCGTGCAGCCCACGAACTTCGCCAGCGCGAAGAGCTCCTCGGCGTTGCGCCAGGTGAAGATGTTGGCCAGGGCGTCGGCGCCGGTGATGAAGTACAGCTCGGCGTCGGGCATGGCCGCGTGCAGGTCGCGCAGGGTGTCGATCGTGTACGTCGGCCCGGCGCGCTCCAGGTCGACCCGCGACACGGTGAACCGCGGGTTCGACGCGGTCGCCACGACCGTCATCAGGTAGCGGTGCTCGGCCGGCGAGACCACGCGCTCGGACTTCTGCCAGGGGTCGCCGGCCGGCACGAAGACGACCTCGTCGAGGTCGAACCACGCCTGCACCTCGGCGGCCGCGACGAGGTGCCCGTGGTGGATGGGGTCGAACGTCCCACCCATGACGCCCACCCGGCGCGCCGGGACGGGACCGTCCACGGGCGCGGGGCCGGCCGGTGCGGCGCTCAGCTGTGCTCTCGCCCGCCGCCGATGGCCATCAGCGCGAACATCATGCCGAGCAGGATGGCGAGGGTCACCGCACCGATGCCCCAGCTCAGGGCGGAGTTGACCTCGTGGTGGGCCTCCTCGGCGGCGGCGAGGATCGTGAGCGCGTTCAGCATGGGCAGCATGCTACCGGCAGCGGTCCTCAGCGGACGTGGCCGTCCCCCGTCACGACGTACTTGGTCGACGTCATCTCCGGCAGCCCCATCGGCCCACGGGCGTGGAGCTTCTGGGTGCTGATCCCGATCTCGGCGCCGAAGCCGAACTCGCCGCCGTCGGTGAACCGGGTCGAGGCGTTCACCAGCACCGCGGCGGAGTCGACCTCCGCGACGAACCGGCGGGCGGCGCCCTGGTCCTCGGTGACGATCGCGTCGGAGTGGCCGCTGGAGAACCGGCGGACGTGGTCGAGCGCGGCGTCGAGGTCGGGCACCACCGCGGCGGCGATGTCGAGGGAGAGGTACTCGCGGCCGTAGTCGTCGTCGGTCGCGGCGACCACCCCGTCGTACGCCGTGAACGCCGCGTCGCCGTGGACGGTCACCCCGGCCTCTCGCAGCGCGGCGACGACCCGGGGCAGGAACGCCTCGGCGACCTCGGCGTGGACGAGCAGCGACTCGGCGGCGTTGCACACGCTCGTGCGGTGGGTCTTGCTGTTGAGCACCAGGGCCAGCGCCTTGTCGAGGTCGGCGGCGCGGTCGACGTACACGTGGCAGTTGCCGACGCCGGTCTCGATGACCGGGACGGTCGACTCCTCCACGACCGAGCGGATCAGGCCGGCGCCCCCGCGCGGGATGAGGACGTCGACGTGCCCGCGAGCGCGCATGAGCGCCTTGACGGTGTCCCTCGTCTGGCTGGGCACCAGCTGCACGACGTCCGCGGGGAGGCCGGCGGAGGCGGCCGCGTCGCGCAGCACCCCGACGATCGCGGCGTTGCTCGAGGCGGCGCTGGAGGAGCCGCGCAGCAGCACGGCGTTCCCGGACTTCAGGCAGATCCCGGCGGCGTCGGCGGTGACGTTGGGCCGGGCCTCGTAGATCATGCCGACCACGCCGAACGGCACCCGGACCTGGCGCAGCTCGAGCCCGTTGGCCAGCGTGCTCCCCCGGACGACCTCGCCGACCGGGTCGGGCAGGCCCGCGACCTCGCGCAGGCCCTGCGCCATGCCGGCCAGCCGCTCGTCGGTGAGCCGGAGCCGGTCGACCACGTTCGCCGGCGTGCCGCCCTGCTCGGCGCGCGCGACGTCCTCGGCGTTGGCGGCCAGCACCCGCTCGGCCTCGGAGAGCAGGGCCTCGGCCATGGCGTGGAGCGCGGCGTCCTTCTCCGCACGGGTGGCGAGCGCCAGCGCCCGCGCGGCCACCCGGGCCCGGGTGGCGAGGTCGAGGACGTCCTGCTCGGTGGTCATGGCAGGAGGATAGGGCGGCGCCGGCCCGCTCCCGGACGCACGTCCGGGACGACGTCATCCAGGGCGACCGGTGGGCCGACCTCGAGCGCGATGCCGAGGCCATCGGCGCCGGCCTCCTGACGTTGGCGGCTCGGCTGGCGGCAGGTGCTGCAGCCGTGCCGGGCCGCCACGGTCGTCGCCCGGGTGCTGCGCCAGCGCGGCTGGAGCGGCGTACCGCGAAGGCGCCCCGCATGCGACAGGGGAGGTTCTCCGGCACCAGGTGTCGAGGAACCTCCCCTGTCGAGGCGGGTGGGCTGAGGTCAGCCCTTGCGCTTGTTGATCTCCTCGGTGGCGGCCGGGAGGACCGAGTGCAGGTCGCCCACGACACCGAAGTCCACGAGCTCGAAGATCGGGGCCTCCTCGTCCTTGTTGACGGCCACGATCGTCTTCGAGGTCTGCATGCCGGCCCGGTGCTGGATCGCACCGGAGATGCCGTTGGCGACGTAGAGCTGCGGCGAGACCACCTTGCCGGTCTGTCCGACCTGGAAGCTGTGCGGCATCCAGCCGGAGTCGACCGCGGCGCGCGAGGCACCGACCGCCGCGCCGAGGGCGTCGGCGAGGTTCTCGATCGGCTCGAAGTTGCCGCCGGTGCCACGACCACCGGAGACCACGATCGCGGCCTCGGTGAGCTCCGGGCGGCCGCTGGCCTTCCGCGGCTGCTGCGCGACGATCTGCGCCTTCTTCGCCGAGTCGGAGATGGTCGCGGCGAACTCCTCGACCGTGCCGGCCGCGCCGACCTCCTCCACGGGGGCGGAGTTGGGCTTCACCGTGATGAGCGGGACACCCTTGGTGACCTTGCCCTTGACGGTGAAGCTGCCGGCGAAGACCGACTGCGTGGCGACGCCGCCGTCCTCGATGTCGACCGCGTCGGTGATGAGGCCCGACCCGGTCTTGATCGCCAGGCGGGCGGCGACCTCCTTGCCCTCGTAGCCGGAGACGAACAGCACCGCAGCCGGGGAGGTCTTCTCCACCAGCTGGGCCAGCGCCTCGGCCTTCGGGGCCACCAGGTAGCCCTTGATCTCGGTGTCGTCGACGACGTACACCTTCTCGGCACCGTGCTGGCCGAGCTTCTGGGCAGCCTCGGCGCCCGTGGAGGCGTTGCCGAAGAAGACCGCCGAGGCCTCGCCCAGGCGGCGGGCCAGGGTCAGCAGCTCCAGGGTCGGCTTGCGGATCGCACCGTCGACGTGGTCGACGACGACCAGGACTTCAGACATTGATTGCTCCCTTACCGATCCAGCGCCTCAGATGAACTTCTTGGACACGAGGAACTCGGTCAGCGCGGTCGCGCCGGAGCCGTCCTCGTCCTTGACGACCTCGCCCTGGGTGCGCGGCGGACGGGCGGAGGTCTCCTGGACCTCGGTCCACGCCACGGACAGGCCGACCTCGCCGGCGTCGACGCCGATGTCGGACAGCGACCAGGTCTCCAGCGGCTTCTTCTTCGCCGCCATGATCCCCTTGAACGACGGGTAGCGGGCCTCGCCGGTCTGGTCGGTGACCGACATGACCAGCGGCATCGTCGCGCCGATGACCTCGGTGGCGGTGTCGGAGTCGCGCTTGACACGCACCTGGTCTCCCTGGGTCTCCACGACCGAGGCGAAGGTGACCTGCGGCAGGTCGAGCCGCTCGGCCAGCATCGCCGGGATGACCGAGCCTGAGGCGTCGGTCGAGGCCATGCCGCACATGACGAGGTCGACCGGCTTCTCCGCGCCGGCCTTCTCGATCGCCTTGGCGAGCACCAGCGAGGTGGCGACGTAGTCGGAGCCGGCGATGGCCTCGTCGGAGACGAGCACACCGGAGTCGGCACCCATCTGCAGCGCCTTCCGGACGGCGTCGACCGCCTTCTCCGGACCCACGCAGAGCGCGGTCACGGTGGTGTCGTCGCCGGCCTTCTCCTTCAGCTGCAGCGCCTGCTCCACGGCGTACTCGTCGAGCTCCGAGAGGAGCCCGTCGACGCCGACTCGGTCCACGGTGTTGTCCGACTCGAACTGCCGATCAGCAGTGGAGTCGGGCACGTACTTCACACAGACAACAATGTTCATGGTGACGGCCGGTTCGGCCCCTCCTGTGCTCTCGGATGTGGTGGCGAGGCTACCGCCGAGTCACCTAGGGGGGAACACGGCCGTCGGTGGACTACCTCACAACGCTCGGCGCGGGCCGGCGGCCCTCACGGCCGGATGACGCGGTCGAGCAGACGCCCCGCGACCAGCCACGCCACCGCGCCCAGGCCCCAGTTGAACAGCACGTTCTTGGTCTCGGCGTTGTCGCCCTCGAACTCCTTGATGCCGTTCTCGCGGGAGAAGAGCCCGAGGTCGACGAAGTCGGCCACGTCGATGATGAAGGACACCAGGCCGTTGTCCCGGTTGGCGCCGAGTGCGATGCACAGCGCGCCGATGGCCAGGAAGAGCGCCGCCACCGCGCAGATCGTCCACGCCACCTGCGCCAGCCGCGTCCGGATCGCCTCCGAGCCTCCGCTGTCGACCTTCCGTGCCATGTCGCTTCCCCTGTCGTCGTCGTTCCGGCGCGCCCCGCGCGGGGCTCCCGAGGTGCCCGTCCGGCCACTGGCGGGCCATTGTGCACCTCACAGACAGCCGTCGGGGAGGATGAAGGGGTGAGTCCCGGGATGTGGAGAAGCGAGGGAGAGCGCGCCGCCGTCTGGCCGGGGCGCAACTGGCCCCTCGGCGCGACGTGGAGCGAGGAGTCGACCAACTTCGCGGTGCACGCGCCGCAGGCCACGGCCGCGTGGGTCTGCCTGGTCGACGACGAGGGCGGCGAGACCCGCCACCGGCTGACCGAGCAGGCGTTGGGCATCTGGCACGGCGCCATCCCAGGCGTCCGGCCGGGGACCCGGTACGGCTACCGCGTCGACGGCCCGTGGGACCCCGCGGCCGGCCTCCGGTTCAACCCGCACAAGCTGCTGCTGGACCCGTTCGCGCGCGCGGTCGCCGGGGAGCTCACGGTGACGCCGGCCGTCTTCGGCTACGACTTCGACGCGCCGGACCGGATGAGCGAGGAGGACTCCGCGCCGTACGTGCCGCTGGGCGTGGTCGTCCGCGACGACTTCGACTGGGGCGACGACCAGCCGCTGCGCCGGCGCTGGCGCGACACCGTCATCTACGAGCTCCACGTCAAGGGCATGACCGCCCTCCACGACCGGGTCCCCGAGGAGCTGCGCGGCACGTACGCCGGGCTGGCGACACCGGCGGTGATCGACTACCTCAAGGACCTCGGCGTGACGGCGGTGGAGCTGCTGCCGATCCACCAGTTCGTCTCCGAGCCGGCCCTCGCCGAGCGCGGGCTGACCAACTACTGGGGCTACAACACCCTCGGCTACTTCGCCCCCCACAACGCCTACTCCTCCTCGGGTGACCGCGGGCAGCAGGTGACGGAGTTCAAGGCGATGGTCAAGGCCTTCCACGACGCCGGTCTCGAGGTCATCCTCGACGTCGTCTACAACCACACGGCCGAGGCCGGGCCGCTGGGCCCGACGCTGTCCTTCCGCGGCCTCGACGACTCCGTCTACTGCCGGGTGGGCGGCGACCCGGCGGAGGTCCCGCCGGACACCTACTGGGACGTCACGGGCTGCGGGAACACCGTGGACGCGGCCAACCCGTTCGCGTTGCGGCTGATCCTCGACTCGCTGCGCTACTGGGTGAGCGAGATGCACGTCGACGGCTTCCGCTTCGACCTCATGTCGGCGCTGACCCGGGTCGACCACCGCATCGACATGGACTGCCACCTGATCACCGCCATCGGCCAGGACCCGGTGCTGCGGCACGCGAAGCTCATCGCCGAGCCCTGGGACGCCTCCATGGAGGGCTACCGGGTGGGCGAGTTCCCGCCGCCGTGGGTGGAGTGGAACGACCAGTACCGCGACGAGATCCGGGACTTCTGGCGCAACCACGCCCCGGGCATCCGCACCGTCGCCACCCGGCTCGCCGGCTCGAGCGACCTGTACGCCGACGACGGGCGCTCGCCGTACGCCTCGGTCAACTTCATCACCGCCCACGACGGCTTCACGCTGCGCGACCTCGTCAGCTACGAGCACAAGCACAACGAGGCCAACGGCGAGGGCAACCGGGACGGCACGGACAACAACCGGTCGTGGAACCACGGCGTCGAGGGCGAGACCGACGACCCCGCGCTCGTCGCGGTCCGGCGGCGGCAGGCGGCGAACCTGATGGCGACCCTCTGCCTCTCCAACGGCGTGCCGATGATCACCGCCGGCGACGAGCGGGGGCGCACCCAGCGCGGCAACAACAACGCCTACTGCCAGGACAACGAGATCTCCTGGATCGACTGGCGGCCCGACGACGCGTGGCTCGACGTCCACGAGGTCACCAAGCAGGCGCTCCGGCTCCGGCGCGAGCACCCGGCCCTGCGGCAGCGGCACTGGTTCGAGGGCCGGCCCGCCATCCTCGGCGGCCCCAAGGACCTGGCCTGGCTGCACCCCTCCGGCCGGGAGATGGAGGCCGAGGACTGGCACGACCCCGAGCTGCGGACGATCGGCATGTTCGTGTCCGGGGCGCCGCTGCGTGCGCCCGGCCCGCGGGGCGAGCAGCAGGTCGACAAGTCCTTCATCCTGTGGTTCAACGCCACCTGGCTGCCGCAATCGGTGCACCTGCCGGAGAACGACTGGGTGCAGACCGGCGAGGTCGTGCTGTCGACCGACGCCCGGCTACCGGTCGGCACGGAGGTCAAGGCCGGCGACGAGCTGGTGCTGGGCCGCCGTACCGTCGTGGTGCTGCGCCAGGCCTGAGCCGTGCGGGGCTGCCACCTCGACCGTGCGGGGCTGCCACCTCGACGGTCAGGCCGGCAGCGCGACGAGGCCCATCTCGGCCGGGGAGACCAGGAGGTCGTTGACCGGCAGGACGCGGACGGTCCAGCCGAAGGCGCCGGAGTGGCCCAGCGTCACCTCGCCGTCGAACCGGTGGCGGCCGCCCTCGTAGCTCTCCGCGACCTGCAGCTCGGTGACGGTGGTGTCGCGCAGCTCGTCCTCGCTCGTCGCGCGGCCGTGCACCAGCTGCACGGTGACGTCCTCGGGCGAGAGGTCGCCTAGCGCGACGTAGGCGCGCACCGACATCACCGCGCCGACCTCGGGGGCGTCGCCGACGCCCATGCTCTCCACGTGCTCCACGCGCACGCCGGGCCAGGCCGAGCGGACCTTCCGCTTCCACGCCGCGAGCTGCGCCGCCCCGGCGTAGTCGTCGTTGGCTCGCCGGGCGTTGACGGCGGCCGGGACGTAGAGCTCCTGGGTGTAGTCGCGCACCATCCGGGTGGCCAGCACCTTGGGCCCCAGCGAGGTCAGCGTGTGGCGCAGCATCTCCAGCCAGCGGGTGGGGACGCCCTCGCCGTCGACGTCGTAGAAGCGGGGAGCGACCTCGTTCTCGATCAGGTCGTAGAGCGCCGCCGCCTCGAGGTCGTCACGCCGGTCGACGTCCTCGACGCCGTCGGCGGACGGGATCGCCCAGCCGTTCTCGCCGTCGTACCACTCGTCCCACCACCCGTCGAGGATGGAGAGGTTGAGCCCACCGTTCAGGGCGGCCTTCATGCCGGAGGTGCCGCACGCCTCGTAGGGGCGCAGCGGGTTGTTCAGCCACACGTCGCAGCCGGGGTAGAGCGGCTGCGCCATCGCGATGTCGTAGTTGGGGAGGTAGACGATCCGGTTGCGCAGCTCCGGGTCGTCGGCGAGCTGGACGATGGCCTGGATCAGCTTCTTGCCGCCGTCGTCGGCCGGGTGCGCCTTGCCCGCCATCACCAGCTGCACCGGTCGCTCCGGGTCGGTCAGCAGCCGCCTGAGCCGGTCGGGGTCGCGCAGCAGCAGGGTCAGGCGCTTGTACGACGCGGCCCGGCGCGCGAAGCCGATGGTCAGCACGTCCGGGTCGAGCGCGTCGTCGATCCAGCCGAGCTCGGCCGGCGCGGCGCCCCGCTTCTCGAACGAGCGCCGCAGGCGCCGGCGCGCGTCGGCCACGAGCCGCTCGCGCAGCTGCCGCTTGACGTCCCAGATCCGGCGCCCGGGGATCTTCTCCACCGCGCTCCAGTAGCTGTCGAGGTCGTCGGGGTCCGCGCCCTCGTCGACGGCGAGCGCCATCACCTCGCGCGCGACCCAGCTGGGCGCGTGCACGCCGTTGGTGATGGAGCCGATGGGCACCTCCGCCTCGTCGAAGGCGGGCCACAACCCGTTGAACATCTCCCGCGAGACGTGGCCGTGGAGCTGGGAGACGCCGTTGGCCCGCTGGGCGAGCCGGAAGCCCATCACCGCCATGTTGAAGACCCCGGCGTCGCCACCCTCGTAGTCCTCCGCGCCGAGCGCCAGCACCCGGTCGACGGGTACGCCGGGCAGCGGGCCCGCGTCGCTGAGGTACTGCTCGACCAGGGTGCGCGGGAACCGGTCGATCCCCGCCGGGACCGGGGTGTGGGTGGTGAAGACGGTCGACGCGCGGCCGACCTCGAGCGCGGTGTCGAAGTCGAGCCCCGGGCCGCCCTCGGCGACCGTGAGCTCGCGGATCCGCTCCAGGCCGAGGAAGCCGGCGTGGCCCTCGTTGGTGTGGAAGACCTCCGGCGCGGGGTGGCCGGTGATCCGGGCGTAGGTCCGCAGCGCGCGCACGCCACCGACGCCGAGCAGCAGCTCCTGGCGCAGCCGGTGCTCGCTGTTGCCGCCGTAGAGCCGGTCGGTGACGCCGATGTAGTGGTCGGGGTTCTCCTCCACGTCGGTGTCGAGCATCAGCAGCGGCACCCGCCCGACGCTCGCCACCCAGATCCTCGCGAGCAGGTCCGGCCCGTCGGGCATGGCGAGCGAGACCGTCGCCCGCGTGCCGTCGGTGTCGCGCAGGAGGGAGATCGGCAGCTCGTCCGGGTCGAGGACCGGGTAGGTCTCCTGCTGCCAGCCCTCGCGGGAGAGCGACTGCTTGAAGTAGCCGTGCTTGTAGAGCAGGCCGACCCCGATGATCGGGACGCCGAGGTCGCTGGCCGCCTTGAGGTGGTCGCCCGCCAGGATGCCGAGGCCACCGGAGTACTGCGGCAGCACGGCGGTGATGCCGAACTCCGGGGAGAAGTAGCCGATCGCGGCCGGACCGTCCGCCGGCCCGCGCTGCTGGTACCACCGGTCCGCGGTGAGGTACTGCTGGAGGTCGGCACGGGCGGCCGAGAGCTGGTCGAGGAAGTCCCGGTCCCCCGCCAGCTCGTCGAGCCGGGCCCGGCCGACCGAGCCCAGCAGCTTCACGGGGTCGTGGCCCGTCGACTCCCAGAGCTCGGGGTCGACGCGCGCGAAGACGTCCTGGGTCTCCGGGTGCCACGACCAGCGCAGGTTGCCGACGAGCTCGCCCAGCGAGGCCAGCTCGGGCGGGAGGACGGGACGGACGGTGAATCGACGGATGGCACGCACGGCGTCGACGCTAGCGGGGTTCTTTGAACGATCCAACATGTTCCGGCGAAGTCGTCGGCTCCCCGTTCGACCCTTGGCCCGATGGGTACAAGGCCCGTCGAGCCCCTACCCGCGGCGACGCGAGCGTCGTACCGGGGGCGACCGCGAGGCACGCGGCTTGCGTGCCCGCACCGGGCCCTCACTAGGTTGGAGCAATGGTCGGACGCATCCCCGTCATGAACGTCATGCCCGTCGTCGACCTCGGTCGGCAGCCGGCGAAGGCGACCGTCGGCGAGCCGCTGCCGGTGCGCGCCACGGTCTTCCGAGAGGGGCACGACAAGCTCGGCGCGGAGGTGGTGCTCACCGACCCGCGCGGCCAGCGGCGACCGCCGGTGCGGATGGCCAAGCACCCCGAGGTCCCCGACCGGTACGACGCCTGGGTGACGCCCGACGTGGAGGGCGCGTGGACCTTCGAGGTCCAGGCCTGGTCCGACCCGGTCGCCACCTGGCAGCACGCGGCCGGCCTGAAGATCCCCGCCGGGGTCGACGTGGAGCTCATGTTCACCGAGGGCCGCCTGCTGCTCGAACGGGTCCGCGGCGACCTGGACGGCAAGGACGTCGCCGCCCGCGAGGTGCTCGACGCGGCGATCGAAGCCTGCACCGACACCGCGCGCCCCGAGGCCGCCCGACTGGCGGTCCTCCAGTCCCCCGAGCTCGGGGCGCTCCTGCTCGGCCACCCGCTGCGGGAGCTGGTGACGGTCGAGGGTCCCTACCCCCTCTTCGCCGACCGCGAGCTGGCGCTGTTCGGCAGCTGGTACGAGTTCTTCCCCCGCTCGGAGGGCGCCACCCGCGACCCCGAGACCGGCAAGGTCACCAGCGGCACGTTCCGCACGGCGGTCGCCGGCTTGGAGCGCGCCGCCGCCATGGGCTTCGACGTGGTCTACCTGCCGCCCATCCACCCGATCGGCGAGGTCAACCGCAAGGGGCCCAACAACACGCTGACGCCCGGCCCGGACGACCCCGGCTCCCCCTGGGCCATCGGGTCCAAGGACGGCGGCCACGACGCCGTGCACCCCGACCTCGGGACGCTCGAGGACTTCGACGCGTTCGTGGCCCGCGCCCGCGAGCTCGGCCTCGAGGTCGCCCTCGACCTCGCGCTCCAGGTGGCCCCCGACCACCCCTGGGTCACCGAGCACCCGGAGTTCTTCACGACCCGTGCCGACGGCTCGATCGCGTTCGCGGAGAACCCGCCGAAGAAGTACCAGGACATCTACCCCGTCAACTTCGACAACGACCCGACCGGCATCTGCCGCGAGGTGCTCCGGATCGTGCGGCACTGGATGGCCCACGGCGTCCGGATCTTCCGGGTCGACAACCCGCACACCAAGCCGGTGGCGTTCTGGGAGTGGCTGCTCAAGGAGGTGCGCCGCACCGACCCGGACGTGCTGTTCCTCTCCGAGGCCTTCACCCGCCCCGCGATGATGCACGGCCTCGGCGCGGTGGGCTTCCACCAGAGCTACACCTACTTCACCTGGCGCAACGCGCGGTGGGAGATCGAGGAGTACCTCCGCGAGCTGGCGACGGAGTCCGACCACCTGATGCGACCGAACTTCTTCGTCAACACCCCCGACATCCTCCACGCCTACCTCCAGTACGGCGGGCCGCCGGCCTTCAAGATCCGGGCCGCGATCGCGGCGACCGGCGCGCCGAGCTGGGGCGTGTACTCGGGATACGAGCTCTTCGAGCACGTGGCGGTCAAGCCCGGGAGCGAGGAGTACCTCGACTCGGAGAAGTACCAGATCCGGGTCCGCGACTGGGACGCCGCCGAGCAGGAGGGGCGCACCCTGGCGCCGTACCTCACGCGGCTCAACGAGATCCGGCGCCAGCACAAGGCCCTGCAGCTGCTGCGGAACGTCGTCATCCACTCCAGCGACGACGACAACGTCCTGGTCTTCAGCAAGCACGCACGCCCCGAGGACACCCCCGACGGCTGGCCCGACGACGTCATCGTCGTGGTCAACGTCGACCCCCACGCCACCCGCGAGACCACGGTCCACCTCGACCTGCCTGCGATGGGCATGGACTGGGGCGACTCGTTCGTCGTCCAGGACGAGATCACCGGCCAGGAGTGGTCGTGGTCGCAGCACAACTACGTGCGCCTGGACCCCTACCACGAGCCCGCGCACGTCCTGACCGTGAGGAGGAGCCGGTGACCGACGCCCCCGCAGCGCCGGAGCGGACCGACCAGCACCTGAGCCCGATGGGCCAGGCCCCCGAGGGGGACCCGTTCCCCGACGACACCGCCAAGCAGCCTGACTGGTTCAAGACAGCGGTCTTCTACGAGGTGCTGGTCCGCTCGTTCCGCGACTCCAACGGCGACGGCACCGGGGACTTCCGGGGCCTGGTCGAAAAGCTCGACTACCTCGAGTGGCTGGGCGTCGACTGCCTCTGGATCCCGCCGTTCTTCTCCTCGCCGCTGCGCGACGGCGGGTACGACGTCTCCGACTACACCAACATCCTCCCCGAGATCGGGACGGTGGACGACTTCCACCACTTCCTCGACGAGGCGCACAAGCGCGGCATCCGCGTGATCATCGACTTCGTCATGAACCACACCAGCGACCAGCACCCGTGGTTCCAGGCCAGCCGCGAGGACCCCGACGGCCCCTACGGCGACTTCTACGTCTGGTCCGACACCGACGAGCTCTACCAAGAGGCGCGGATCATCTTCGTCGACACCGAGCCGTCGAACTGGACGTGGGACCCGGTGCGCCAGCAGTACTACTGGCACCGGTTCTTCTCCCACCAGCCGGACCTCAACTTCGACAACCCGAAGGTCCACGACGCGATCCTGGAGGCGATCGCCTTCTGGTTCGACATGGGCCTGGACGGCTTCCGGCTCGACGCGGTGCCCTACCTCTACGAGCGCCCGGGCACCAACGGCGAGAACCTCCCGGAGACCCACGAGTTCCTCCGCAAGGTGCGCCGCTACGTCGACGAGAAGTACCCGGGCAAGGTGCTGCTGGCCGAGGCCAACCAGTGGCCGGCCGACGTCGTCGACTACTTCGGCGACTTCGAGTCCGGTGGCGACGAGTGCCACATGTGCTTCCACTTCCCCGTCATGCCGCGCATCTTCATGGCGGTCCGGCGGGAGTCGCGCTTCCCCATCTCGGAGATCCTCGAGCAGACGCCGCCGATCCCCCACGGCTGCCAGTGGGGCATCTTCCTGCGCAACCACGACGAGCTGACCCTCGAGATGGTCACCGACGAGGACCGCGACTACATGTGGAACGAGTACGCCAAGGACCCGCGGATGAAGGCCAACATCGGCATCCGCCGGCGGCTCGCCCCGCTGCTCGACAACGACATCAACCAGATCGAGCTCTTCACCGCGCTGCTCCTCTCGCTGCCCGGGTCGCCCGTCCTCTACTACGGCGACGAGATCGGCATGGGCGACAACATCTGGCTCGGCGACCGCGACGGGGTCCGCACCCCGATGCAGTGGACCCCCGACCGCAACGCCGGCTTCTCCTCGGCGACGCCCGGCAAGCTGCACCTGCCGCCGGTCCAGGACCCGGTCTACGGCTACCAGAGCGTCAACGTCGAGTCGCAGATGGAGAACACCTCCTCGCTGCTGCACTGGACCCGCCGGATGATCCACGCGCGCCGCCACCACCCCGCGTTCGGCCTCGGCTCCTTCACCGACCTGGGCGGCTCAAACCCCACCGTGCTGTCCTACGTGCGCGAGCACGCCCAGGACGGCGACGACGACGTGATCCTGTGCGTCAACAACCTGTCGCGCTTCCCGCAGCCGGTCGAGCTCGACCTGCGCCGCTTCGAGGGGATGGTGCCGGTCGAGCTGCTCGGCGGCGTGCCGTTCCCCGCGATCGGCGAGCTGCCCTACCTGCTCACGCTGAGCGGGTACGGCTTCTACTGGTTCCGCCTGACCCGGCCCGACCACCCGGAGGAGGGACAGCTGCTGTGACCCATGGCGAGAGTGCTGACCACATCGACGCTGACCACATCGACGCCCAGGTCTTCGTCACGTACCTGGAGAAGACCCGCTGGTTCGGCGGCAAGGGCCGACCGTTCGAGGTCACGGCCGTGCGCCGGATCGGTGACGTTCCCGGCTCCGTCGAGGGTGGCCCACGCGTCGTGGACCACCTCGTCGAGCTGACGTACGGCGACGCCCCGGCCAGCCCGGGCGGTGCCGCCGAGAAGGAGGTCTACCAGGTCCCCCTCGCCCTCTACGCCGAGCCGGAGTCACGCCTGGACCATGCGTTCATCGGCTGGTGGGAGGAGCCCGGCGCGGGCTGGGTGCACGCCTACGACGCCCTGCACGACCGTGAGGCGATGGCCTGCTGGCTGCGCTCCTTCGTCGCCGCCGCTCAGGAGCCGGTCCGGAGCCACGGGCTGACCTTCTCCCGGCTGCCCGGTCACGACCTCGACGCCGAGGGCGTCGCGTCGCTGTTCACCGGCGAGCAGTCGAACTCCTCGGTCGCCTTCGGCGAGGACTCGATCATGAAGGTCTTCCGCAAGGTGACCGCCGGACCGAACCCGGACGTGACCGTGCACGAGGCCCTCACCCGCGCCGGCTCCGAGCACGTCGCCGCCCTCTACGGCTGGCTCACCTGGACCGACCCGGACGGCGAGGAGTACCACCTCGCGATGCTCCAGCAGTTCCTGCGGACCGCCACCGACGGCTGGGACCTGGCGCTCTCCAGCGTGCGGAACCTCTTCTCCGAGGCGGACCTCCACGCCCACGAGGTCGGTGGCGACTTCGCCGCCGAGTCGGCCCGGCTCGGGGAGTCGCTGCGCGAGGTCCACGAGGCGCTGCGCGACCACTTCCCCGCGGAACGCCGGGGGGCGGACCACACCCGCGAGCTCGCGGCCGGCATGCGCGCGCGGCTCGACGCCGCGCTCGAGGTGGTGCCCGAGCTCGCCCAGCACGCCGACGCGCTGCGCGCGGCGTACGACGCCGTGGCCGCGCTCGACGGCGTCGACGTCCAGCAGGTCCACGGCGACCTCCACCTCGGGCAGACCCTGCGCACCGCGCTGGGCTGGAAGATCGTCGACTTCGAGGGCGAGCCGGCCAAGCCGCTGGCCGACCGGCTGCTGCCGGACAGCCCCTGGCGCGACGTCGCGGGGATGCTCCGCTCCTTCGACTACGCCCCCCGCGTGGTCGAGCGGCAGAGCGCCGACCTCTCCCCCGACGACGACGAGGTGGCCACCCAGCTCGCCTACCGGGCCGAGGAGTGGGCCCACCGCAACCGCAACCACTTCCTGACCGCCTACGCCGGCGGCGAGCCGACGCCCGAGCAGCAGGTGCTGCTGGCGGCGTACGTCGCCGACAAGGCCGTCTACGAGACCGTCTACGAGACCCGCAACCGGCCGGGCTGGGTGTCCATCCCGCTCGAGGCCGTCGCACGGATCGGAGCGTCATGACCAGCACCCCTCGCAACACCGACACGACTGCCAGCACCACCGGCACCACTCCCACGGTGAAGCCCGTCCCCCGCGAGCAGCTCGACCAGCTCCTGAGCGGCGAGCACGGCGACCCGCACGCCGTCCTCGGCGCGCACCCGCACGAGGGCGGCGTGACCGTCCGGGTGCTCAAGCCGCTGGCCTCGAGCGTCACCGTCGTCGGGGCGTGGGGCGAGACCCGGCTCGAGCACGAGTACGAGGGCTTCTGGTCCGGCGTGCTGCCGGTCGCCGACGTGCCGGACTACCGGGTGCGCGTGGCGTACGACGGCGACCCGATCGAGCTCGACGACCCCTACCGGTTCCTGCCGACCGTCGGCGAGGTCGACCTGCACCTCATCAACGAGGGGCGCCACGAGGAGCTGTGGCGCGTCCTCGGGGCCCGGGTCCACCACTACGCCGTGCCCGGGACCGAGGAGACCGTCAGCGGCACGTCCTTCGCCGTCTGGGCGCCCTCGGCGCGCGGCGTCCGGCTCAAGGGGTCGTTCAACTCCTGGGACGGCCGCGAGCACCCGATGCGCCAGCTCGGCAGCTCCGGCGTCTGGGAGCTCTTCGTCCCGGCGCTGGGCACCGGAACGGCCTACAAGTACGCGATCCTCGGTCAGGACGGCCAGTGGCGGGAGAAGGCCGACCCGCTGGCGGCCTGGGCCGAGGAGCCGCCGGCCACCTCGTCGCTGGTCTACGAGTCGACCCACGAGTGGGGCGACGACGAGTGGATGGCCGAGCGGCCCACCAAGCAGCCGGTGGCCGAGGCCATGTCCGTCTACGAGATGCACCTCGCCTCGTGGAAGAAGCACCCCGACGGCCGCTACTGGTCCTGGGCAGAGCTCGCCGACGAGCTGCCGGACTACCTCGCGGACCTCGGCTTCACCCACGTCGAGCTGATGCCGGTGATGCAGCACCCGTTCGGCGGCTCGTGGGGCTACCACGTCACGTCGTACTTCGCGCCGGACTCGCGGTTCGGCGATCCCGATGGCTTCAAGCTGCTCGTCGACCGCCTCCACCAGGCCGGCATCGGCGTCATCCTCGACTGGGTGCCCGGGCACTTCGCGACCGACGAGTGGGCCCTGGCCCGCTTCGACGGCACGCCCCTCTACGAGGACCCCAACCCCCAGCGCGGCTGGCACAAGGAGTGGGGCTCGCACATCTTCAACTTCGGCCGGCACGAGGTCCGCAACTTCCTCTACGCCAACGCCATCTACTGGCTCGAGGAGTTCCACGCCGACGGCCTGCGGGTCGACGGCGTCGCCTCGATGCTCTACCTCGACTACTCCCGCGAGGAGGGCGAGTGGACGCCGAACAAGCACGGCGGCCGCGAGAACCTCGAGGCGGTGCAGTTCCTGCAGGAGATGAACGCGACCGTCTACAAGCGGGTGCCGGGCATCATCACCGTCGCCGAGGAGTCCACCTCCTGGCCCGGCGTCACCCGGCCCACCTCGGCCGACGGGCTCGGCTTCGGCTTCAAGTGGAACATGGGCTGGATGCACGACTCGCTCGGGTACGTCGCGCGTGAGCCCGTGCACCGCTCCTGGCACCACGGGGAGATGACCTTCTCGCTGGTCTACGCATGGTCGGAGAACTACGTCCTGCCGATCAGCCACGACGAGGTGGTGCACGGCAAGGGCTCGTTGCTGCGCAAGATGCCGGGCGACCGGTGGCAGCAGCTCGCGAACCTGCGTGCCTACCTGGGGTTCATGTGGGCCCACCCCGGCAAGCAGCTGCTCTTCATGGGCGCGGAGTTCGGCCAGGAGTCGGAGTGGGCCGAGGCCCGCGAGCTCGACTGGTGGCTGGTCGACCACCCGGAGCACCGGGGCGTGCAGGCGCTGGTCCGCGACCTCAACCGCGTCTACACCTCCTCCCCGGCCATGTGGCGGGCCGACCACGACCCCGCCGGCTTCCAGTGGATCGACGCCAACGACGCCGGTCGCAACACCTTCTCCTTCATCCGCCGGGTGCCCGACGGCGCGGACGTCCCCGAGCTGGCCTGCGTGGCCAACTTCTCCTCCGTGCCGCACGACGGCTACCGCCTCGGCCTGCCCTCGGAGGGGGTGTGGGAGGAGGTCGTCAACACCGATGCCGAGGCCTACACCGGCTCCGGCGTGGGCAACCTGGGGTCGATCACGGCCGTCGAGGGCGAGCACCACGGGCAACCGGCGCATGCCGACATCGTGGTCCCGCCGCTCGCGACCCTGTGGTTCCGCCGCCGGGCGTGAGCGCCGGGACGCAGCGAGGAGGAGGTCACCGGCGAGGTCCTAGGGTGATCCCGTGACCGACCAGCCGACCACCGTCACCACGGTCGCGGAGGGCGTCGCGCGGATCGCCTGGCTGCCCGGCGAGCCCGTCGACGTCGTACGTCGCGAGGTCGCCCAGGCGCTGACCCGCCATGCTCGCGTGGAGGCCCTCGTCGACCCGGCCGACGACGACGGCCAGCGCACGGCCACGTGGGCCGGTATGCGCCGGGAGGGCGTGATGCGTGGCGTCACCGTGGACGGCTCCCCCGTCGACCGCATCGTCTACGCGCGGCTCGCCACCGACGTCCCGACCGACCAGCCCGAGGGCTTCCGCGCGCTGCTCAACTCCTTCCTCCCGCGCAAGCGCGCCATCGGGCAGATGCTCATCCGCGACCAGGACGCGCGCGTGCTGCTGTGCCAGCTGACCTACAAGCGCGACTGGGACCTCCCTGGCGGGGTGGTCGAGGTGGGCGAGTCTCCTCAGGTGGCGGTGGCGAGGGAGGTCGAGGAGGAGCTCGGCCTCCGGCTCCCGGCCGGGCCGCTCCTGCTCACCGACTGGCTGCCGCCGTGGAGCGGGTGGGACGACGCCCTCTGCCTCGTCTTCGACGGCGGCGCCCACGACGCGTCGCTGACCGACCGCGTCGTCAAGCAGGTCCGGGAGATCCGGTCGGCCGCGTTCTGCACCCTCGAGGAGGCCGACGAGCTCTGCGCCGACTTCACCGCGCGACGGGTGCGGGCCGCCGTGGCCAACCTCGACGGCGGCCCGGCGTACACGGAGTCCGGTCGAGGGTGAGGCCGGGGCGCCGTCCGCTGCCGGCGGGGCGGCGCAGGGCGACCAGCACGCCGGCGACGAGCACCAGCCCGCCGCCGGCCTCCGCGGCGTTCGGGGCCTGGTCGAGCAGCAGCCACGCCGTACCCATCGCGACGACGGGAGCGAGCAGCACCCACGGCACCACCGCGGCCGAGGCGTTCCTCGCCAGCAGCGTGTTGAAGACGCCGTAGCCGACCAGGGAGGCGAGCCCGGCGGTGTAGAGCGTCGAGGCTGCTGCCTGCCAGCCGAACGCCGCGATCCCGGCGCTCACCGCCGCCGGCCCGTCGACCACGAGCGACAACGCGAGCAGCGGCACGGGGACCACGGTCGCCGACCAGACGGTGAGACCGAGCCCTCCGGGCACCTTCGCGGCGCGGGAGACGACGTTGCCGACGCCCCAGGAGAGCGCTCCGAGCAGGCAGAGCACCAGCGCGGCGAGGGGCACGTGACCCCCACGGCCGACGGCCACGACCACCAGCCCGGCAGAGCCGAGCAGGACGCCGGCCACCTGCCCCGTGGTCGGCCGCTCCCGCAGCACCCCGGCCGCGATCACGATGGTGAAGACGACCTGGGCCTGGAGCACCAGCGCCGCGAGGCCGGGCGGCAGGCCGGCCGCCATCGCGACGTAGAGGAAGCCGAACTGACCGAGCGACATGAAGGCACCGACGGCAGCGAGGGTGCGCCACCGCACCGCGGGACGCGGGACCAGCCACACGGCCGGGACGACGACGGCCACGAAACGCAGGGCGCAGAAGAGCAGCGGCGGCACCTCGCCCATCCCCCAGTCGATGACGACGAAGTTGAACCCCCACACGGAGGCCACGAGCGCGGCGAGCAGGCTGTCCCGACGGTTCACCCGACCAGCCTGGCCACCGTGGCGATGAAGCACCAGCGATGCATTCTGCGTCGGACCATGTAGCGTCGCTTCATGATCGACCTCGCCGCACTGGCGTCGCTACGAGCGGTCGCGACGCACGGCTCCGTCGTCGCCGCCGCAGAGGCACTGGGCTTCACCCCGAGCGCCGTGTCGCAGCAGGTGAAGCGACTCGAGCGACAGACCGGGGTGCCGCTGCTCGAGCGGGTCGGACGGGGCGTCGTGCTGTCCCGGCACGGCCGCCACCTCGTCGAGGAGGGCGGCCGGCTCCTCGCGGACCTCGAGCAGCTCGAGGCCGGACTGCACCGACAGGCCGGGGCCGTGGCCGGTCACCTCCGGATGACGGCGTTCTCCACCGCGGTCCGTGGCCTCGTCGCCCCACGCGTGAGGGCCCTGCTGGACGACCACCCCGGCCTGACGGTCAGCCTGCACGAGTGCGAGCCCTGGGACACCGTCGACCTGGTGGCCTCCGGGCAGGCCGACCTCGGCGTGGTGCACCGGTGGGGAGGCGTGCCGCTCGCCGTGCCCGACCACCTGGCGACGACACCGGTCACCCAGGACGTCGCCGACGTCGTGCTCCACCGCGACCACCCGCTCGCCGGCCGCGCGGAGCTCACCCCGCGCGACCTGCTCGACGAGGAGTGGGTGGCCACGCCGGGGAACACCATCTGCCGACAGTGGCTGCACCGGATGTACGACGGCACGGGGCGCCTGCCGCGGGTCGCCCACCAGTCGATGGAGTTCGACTCCCACCTCGCCCTGGTCCGCGCCCGCCTCGGCATCGCGCTGGTCCCCCGGCTGGGGCGCCAGCCGCTCGGGGAGGAGCTGGTCGCCGTCCCGGTCACCGACCCCGTCCCCGTCCGCGACGTCGTCGCGCTCCACCGCCGGAGCATGACGGCCTCTCCGGCCGTCGCCGCGCTGCTCGAGGCGCTCGTCGCCCCGGCAACCGCGTGAGGCCCAGCGTGCGCCCTGGCGCACGCTGGGCAGCACGCGCCGCGGGCGCCGGCGTCAGAAGAGCGCCGAGGCGAGGGCCTGCCGGCCCTTGACGACCCGGGGGTCGTCGTTGCCGACGGCGGCGAAGAGGCCGATCAGGTGCTCCCGCGCGGCGTTCCGATCGTCCCCCGACGAGCGTCGCACCAGCTCGATGAGCCGCCCGAAGGCGTCGTCGACGTGGCCACCGAGCATGTCGAGGTCGGCCACGAGCGTCTGTGCCTCGACGTCGTCGGGGCTCGCGGCCGCCGCCTGGCGGGCCGCGTTGACGTCGACGTCCTGGGTGCGCTGCAGGACCTTGGCCATCGCGAGACCGGCCGCGGCCTCCGCATCGGCGGGGTTGGCGTCGACGAGCTTCTGGTACTCCGCCACGGCCCGGTCGATGTCCCCCTCGCCCAGGGCGTCCTGCGCGGCGGCGTAGCGGGGGTCGACCTCGTCGGCCTCGCCGGTCTCCGCCCCACCAGCGGCGGCGCGCGGCTGGTGGCGCCCGGTGATGCCCTGGGCGGTCAGCTGCTGGGCCAGCTGGTTGAACAGCGCCCGCAGCTCGTCGAGGGACGCGGGGCCCGGGATCGGCTGCGTGGCCGGGCGCCCGTCCACCAGCACCAGCATCAGCGGCACCTGCGGGATCTGCATCGCCTGGGCGATCTGCGGGACGGCCTCGACGTCGACGAGGCCCGCCAGGAACCGGCCCTCGTGCTCCCCGGCGACCGTGGCCACGTCCTCGGCCATCTGGGTGCTCTCGGGAGAGCGCGACGGCGAGTGGAAGACGAGCGCGACCGGCGCGGTCATCGAGGCCTCGACGACCGCCTGGAAGCTCTGCTCGTCGACGGAGACGGCGTACGCCGACGCGGTCCCCGCGCCGCCACCGCCGCTACCGGCCGGCGCGCCGGCCGGTGCCGCGGAGGGCTGCTGGGCGGGTCGCTTCAATGCCGAGAGGTCGATGGCTCCCGGTCGCGAGAACGGCTGCTGCGTCATGCACCCAATCCTAGAGAGGCGGCAGCAGCCCCAGCTCGACCGCCTCCTCCCGCAGCTCCTCCCGGACGCTGGGGTGGGCGGCGTTGTCGATGAGCTGGCGGGCCTGCTCGCGCTGGTCCCTGCCGTAGACCTCGGCCAGTCCCTGCTCGGTGACGACGGCGCTCATCTGGAAGGAGGTCACCGGCTCGTCGACCAGCGGGACGATCGTCGAGACGTCGGCCTTCGGGTGCCAGGAGCGCAGGGCGATCATCGCCTGCCCACCGGGGCTGTGCAGGGCCCCGACGATGAAGTCGGTCTGACCACCGAACCCGGAGTGGATCCGTGCGTTGATCCGGGAGGCGTTGGCCTGGCCGAAGAGGTCGACCTGGAGGGCGGTGTTGACGCTGACCATCGCGGGGTTCCGCGCGATCCGGCCGGGGTCGTTGGTCACCTCGGTCCGGGCCATCGAGATCCGCTCGTTGCCGTCCGCCCACTCCAGCAGCTCCTCGGAGCCGAAGAGGAACGACGCGGTGATCAGCACGTCGGTGTCGAGGGCGCCCGCGCGCTCGAGGGCCAGGACTGAGTCGGAGAACATCTCCGTCCAGATCCGGAGCCCCCGGCGCCCCGCAAGGCCGCGCATCGTCGCGTCCGGCACCGCTCCGATCCCGGCCTGCAGCGTGGCACCGTCGCCCACCCTGTCGGCCACCAGGGCACCGATCCGCGCCGACGCCTCGTCGATCGTCGGCGCCGGGGCGTGCGGGAGCGCCTCGTCGGCCTCCACGAGGACGTCGACCAGCTCGAGGTCGAGCTCGGCGTCGCCGTAGGTCCACGGCAGGTGGTCGTTGACCTGCGCGATCACCACGCCACCGCGGGCGCGGACCGCCTCGACGGCCGCGGGCAGGACGTTGACCTCGGTCCCGAGCGAGATCTTCCCACCCCGCGGCCGGGTCGTGTGCAGCACGACGGCGTCGGGCGGCAGCGGGCCGGCGAAGAGCGTCGGCACCACCGACAGCCGGGACGGCACGTAGCTCAGCCGCGGGCTGCGCCGCTGCCCGGGGCCGACGAAGCAGGTCTCGAGGGTCACGCCCTCACGGTCGGGGAGGCCGCGCTGACCGTTGAGCGCCCACAACCGGTAGGACGACAGCGCCTCGTCGACGAGACGGAGCGTGTGCCAGGGCGTCGCGTGGTTGCCGCTGACGACCACGCGGGGGTTCTCCGGCAGCCGGCCGAGTGCTGGTGAGAGGTCCACGCGGCCATCCCACCAGACAGGCGAAACGGCCGGCCACGCGCCGACCGGGTCAGCCGAGGCGCGGGCCCCGCAACCCGGCGCGCTGCACCACCCGCTGGATGGCCAGGTCGCGCTGGACCGGCCGCCCGACGTACCGGACCTCGCGCAGCGCGCGGTCCTGGCCGGCGGAGTCGAACCGGAAGTGCCCGAAGCCGAAGATCCGCCCGTGCAGCGGGCGGACGACGGTGATGTCGAGGATGCGGTGCAGCGGCATCGTGGCCAGGTGGGTGGAGAGGACGCCGTGGATCCGGAAGACCCGCATGTTGGTGATGACGAACCGGTCGCGGTGCTCGCGCACGGCCCCCCACCCGGCGTGGGCGGCCAGCAGCAGCGCGGCGACGAGCACCACCCCGGACAGGTCGATGTGGACGACCGGCACCCAGGCCAGCAACGCCACCGCCAGCAGCACCTCGAGCATCGGCCTGGTGTAGGCGGCCCAGTGGTGCTGCAC
Source organism: Nocardioides ureilyticus (assembly GCF_051280745.1). NCBI lineage: Bacteria > Bacillati > Actinomycetota > Actinomycetes > Propionibacteriales > Nocardioidaceae > Nocardioides > Nocardioides ureilyticus. The sequence goes on from NZ_JBNCOG010000005.1 coordinate 53,559, forward strand.
CTCGTCGACGATGACCTCGCCCTCGTCACGGAGCAGGTGTCGGCCGATGTCCGGGCCGCCCAGCGGGCGCGGCTGGCGCACAGCGCTCCTAGAGCTCGCCGAAGAAGCGGATGACGGCGCTGAAGAGATCCCCGGTCCAGGCGACCACCTGGCTCCCGACCTCCCCGCCGGTGTCGGCCAGACCGCTCGGGTCGGTCACCATCCAGAAGCCCAGGAAGAGCACGACCAGGACCAGTACTACCTTCTGCATCTCGTTCCGTTCCTCCGCAGACCCCATGACACGGACGGGGCCATGCTCACCGAGGCGCGCGGCGGCGTCCGGGAGGCGCGCCGGTCCAGACCATGGGCGGGAGCAGGGTCACAAACGTCGCACTCTCCTGCAGGTCGTCGCCGATCGGCCGATCATCAGGACGTGACCCGCATCGTGGACCACCTGCTCACCCTCGTCGCCGGCGTGATGATGGGCGCTGCCTGCAGCGCCGCGGCCGACGCGCTGGACCCGGTCGGCGCGGACGCCCGCGCGGACCTCACCGACGCCGCGATCGCGGCGTTCCTCGCCGACGCCTCGACGGCCCAGGACGAGCAGGCCTGACCCGGCGCCCCGCCGCTACCGGCCGCCGCTCTCCGAGGAGTCGATGAGCCGGTCGGCGGCGGACCAGGGATCGGTCTCCCCCGCTGCAACGGCGTCCGCGAGCCGGTCCAGCTCCGAGTGGCCGCCGACGTCGCCCCACCGGGCACGCAGCGCCGCCAGCGCGATCGCCTCGACCTCGGCCCGCGCCCGCCGGGCACGGCGGTGCCCCAGCTCGCCGGTCGACCGGAGCCAGTCGCGGTGCCGGTCCACCTCCACGACCAGCTCGGCCAGGCCCTGGCCGGCCTGGGCGACGGTCTTCACGATCGGGGGCTCCCAGCCGTCGGCCGGCCGGTCGGCCAGCGCGATCATCGACCGGAGGTCCCGGCGGACCTGGTCGGCGCCGTCGCGGTCGGCCTTGTTGACGACGTAGACGTCGCCGACCTCGAGGATCCCGGCCTTGGCGGCCTGGATCCCGTCACCCATGCCGGGCGCCAGGAGCACGAGGGTGGTGTCGGCCAGCCCGGCGACCTCCACCTCGCTCTGGCCCACCCCGACCGTCTCGACCACCACGACGTCGCAGCCGGCGGCGTCGAGCACGCGGACCGCCTGCGGCGTCGACCAGGCGAGCCCGCCGAGGTGGCCGCGCGAGGCCATCGAGCGGATGAAGACCCCCGAGTCACCGGCGTGGTCCTGCATCCGGATCCGGTCACCCAGCAGCGCGCCGCCCGAGAAGGGGGAGGACGGGTCCACGGCGAGCACGCCGACCCGTTTGCCGGCCTGGCGCAGCTCCCGGACGAGGGCGCTGGTCGTGGTCGACTTGCCCACCCCGGGCGCACCGGTGATGCCCAGCACCTGCGCCCGACCGGTGTGTGGCGCGAGGGCCGCCGTCACCTCCCGCAGCAGGGGCGAGGCGTCCTCGACGAGGCTGATCAGGCGGGCGACGGCCCGGGCCTCACCGGCGCGTGCGCGCTCGACGAGGCCCGGGACGTCGGCCCTGCCGCGAGGGGACACTCAGGCCTGGGGCACGCGCACGATGAGGGCGTCGCCCTGGCCACCGCCGCCGCACAGCGCGGCGGCACCGGTGCCGCCACCGCGGCGCTTGAGCTCCAGCGCGAGGTGGAGCACCACGCGGGCACCAGACATGCCGACCGGGTGACCGAGGGCGATCGCGCCGCCGTTCACGTTGACCTTGGCGTCGTCGAGGCCGAGCTCGCGCGCGGAGGAGATCCCGACCGCGGCGAAGGCCTCGTTGAACTCGACCAGGTCGAGGTCGGTCGGGCTGATGCCCTCCTTCTCGCAGGCCTTGGCGGTCGCCGCGGCCGGCTGCAGCTGGAGGGTGGAGTCGGGGCCCGCGACCTGGCCGTGGGCGCCGATCTCCGCGAGCCACTCCAGGCCGAGCTCCTCGGCCTTGGCCTTGCTCATCACCACGACCGCGGCCGCTCCGTCGGAGATCTGGGAGGAGGAGCCGGCGGTGATGGTGCCCTCCTTGGAGAACGCCGCCCGGAGCTTGCCGAGCGACTCCGCGGTGGTCTCGCCGCGCACGCCCTCGTCGGTGGAGACGACGACCGGGTCGCCCTTGCGCTGCGGGATCTCGACCGGGACGACCTCCTCGTCGAAGACGCCGTTCTTCCAGGCGGTCGCCGCCTTCTGGTGCGACTGCGCCGCGAACTCGTCCTGCTCCTCGCGGGTGAGGTTCTGGGACGCGGCGTTGCACTCCTCGGTCAGCAGGCCCATCGCCTGGGAGGTGAACTGGTCGAAGAGCGCGTCGTAGGCCATGGAGTCGACGAGCTTCACGTCACCGAACTTGATGCCCTCACGGGACTTGGGCAGGAAGTGCGGGGCGTTGGTCATCGACTCCATGCCACCGGCGACGACGATCTCGCACTCGCCGGCGCGGATCAGCTGGTCAGCCATGGCGATCGCGTTGAGACCGGAGAGGCAGACCTTGTTGATGGTGATCGACGGGACGCCCATGGGGACGCCGCCACCGACCGCGGCGAGCCGGGCAGGGTTCTGGCCGGCGCCGGCCTGGATGACCTGGCCCATGATCACGTAGTCGACCTGGTCGCCCGAGACACCCGCCTTGGCGAGCGCGCCCTTGATGGCGTGGCCACCGAGGTCGGAGGCCGACAGGCTCTTGAGGCCGCCGGACAGGCGGCCGATCGGGGTGCGCGCCCCGGCGACGATGACGGTTCCGGACATGGTGCTCCTCCAGCGGTGGACGACTCGGGGCGGGCCCGTTTCGGCGGACACTACCCACGAGTACGGACCGCCGGTAGACCGAGCAGCGGGGGCCCTTTGAGGCGCTCGTCACAACCGGTCGCGGCGCCGGGAGCGGTCCGCGACCATGACCGCATGACCGAGACCACCACCTCCGAGAGCGGGCCGCTCGGGGTTCCCGCGCACCTGTTCACCGCCATCGACCACGTCGGCATCGCCGTCCGCGACCTCGACGAGGCGATCGCCTTCTACGAGTCGACGTTCGGGATGCGCCTGGCCCACCAGGAGACCAACGAGGAGCAGGGCGTCCGCGAGGCGATGATGGCCGTGGGCGACTCCGGCTCCCACATCCAGCTCCTCGCGCCCCTGGACGACAGCTCGACGATCGCGAAGTTCCTGGAGCGCTCCGGGCCCGGGGTGCAGCAGATGGCCTACCGGGTGACCGACGTGGAGGCCGTGAGCGCCGTCCTGCGGGAGCGCGGCGTCCGCCTGCTGTACGACGCACCTCGCCGGGGCACGTCGGACTCGCGGATCAACTTCATCCACCCCAAGGACGCCGGGGGCGTGCTGGTGGAGCTCGTGCAGCCCGCCGCCGACGCCCCCCACTGACGCGGGCGCCGACCGGCTGCTGAGACCTCGCTCACCAACCCCTAGGCCGGAAGGTTACCGGCCGGTATCTTCGCCGCACCCGTCCCGCTCCCCCGCTTTCCCTGAGGAGACCGCACCCGTGCAGAACATCCTGGACGCCATCCAGTCCGACGACGCCACCGGCGAGGACTTCGCGAACCTGAAGCTTCCCGAGTCCTACCGCGCCGTGACGGTGCACAAGGACGAGGTCGACATGTTCGAGGGCGTGCCCTCGAAGGAGAAGGACCCGCGCAAGTCGCTGCACGTGGACGACGTGGCGCTGCCCGAGCTCGGCCCCGGCGAGGCCTTCATCGCCGTCATGGCCTCGGCGATCAACTACAACACCGTGTGGACGTCGATCTTCGAGCCGGTCTCGACCTTCGGCTTCCTGGAGCGCTACGGCCGGATCTCGCCGCTCACCAAGCGCCACGACCTGCCGTACCACATCGTCGGCTCCGACCTGTCCGGCGTCGTGCTCGCGACCGGGCCGGGCGTGACCAGGTGGAAGGCCGGCGACCGCGTCGTCGCGCACTGCCTCTCGGTGGAGCTCGAGGACCCGGACGGCCACGACGACACGATGCTCGACCCCCAGCAGCGGATCTGGGGCTTCGAGACCAACTTCGGCGGCCTCGCCGAGGTGGCGATGGTCAAGGCCAACCAGCTGATGCCCAAGCCTGAGCACCTCACCTGGGAGGAGGCCGCCTCCCCCGGCCTGGTCAACTGCACGGCGTACCGCCAGCTGGTCTCCAAGAACGGCGGCAACATGAAGCAGGGCGACAACGTCCTCATCTGGGGCGCCTCCGGCGGCCTCGGGGGCTTCGCGACGCAGTACGCCCTCAACGGCGGCGCCACGCCCGTGTGCGTGGTCTCCAGCGAGGACAAGGCGGAGATCTGCCGCTCCATGGGCGCCGAGCTGGTCATCAACCGCTCGGAGGAGGGCTACAAGTTCTGGAACGAGGACGGCACGAAGCAGGATCCGCGCGAGTGGAAGCGGTTCGGCTCCAAGATCCGCGAGCTCACCGGTGGCGAGGACATCGACATCGTCTTCGAGCACCCCGGCCGCGAGACGTTCGGCGCCTCGGTCTACGTCACCCGCAAGGGCGGCACCATCACCACCTGCGCCTCCACCAGCGGCTACATGCACGAGTACGACAACCGCTACCTGTGGATGAACCTCAAGAGGATCATCTCCAGCCACTTCGCCAACTACCGCGAGTCGTGGGAGGCCAACCGCCTCGTCGCCAAGGGCAAGATCCACCCGACCCTGTCCCGCACCTACCGCCTGGAGGACACCGGCCAGGCCGCGCTCGACGTGCACCACAACAAGCACCAGGGCAAGGTCGGCGTGCTCTGCCTCGCGCCGGAGGAGGGCCTCGGCGTCCGCGACCACGAGCTGCGCGCCCAGCACGAGACGGAGATCAACCGCTTCCGCGGCGTCTGAGCGAGGATTTCGGAGCCGCTCCACGACTCCTTCCCACCCCGGTCCCGGCGCGCCCGGACCGGGGTGGGATTTTTCCTGGGCGGCTCGTGGAAGATGGGACCGGCCGTCCGTCCCCGATCCGGAAGAATGATCCGACATGAGCGAGCAGGGTCTGTCCATCTTCGACGACGAGCCGAACGGCGAGCGGAACGACGCCTCGAGGTCCGGGGGTGCCGACCCCGAGGCCACCCAGGTCCTCCCCGTCACTCCCGCCGCCGAGCGGACGCAGCAGGTGCCCGCCCCGGAGCGACAGCGACCCGCGGCACCGCCGGCCCGGTCGGCCGGTGGCGCTGCTCCGGTGCTGCCGCCGCCTGCGGTCCCGGACTTCCCCGTGGTCCGACGTGGGGGCTACGACCGGGACGCCGTCGACCAGCGGTTCCGGGCGCTCGCGGGCGAGCACGCGGACCTCTCCCGCCGGGTGGCGGAAGCCGAACGGCGCACCGCCGACCTCGAGCAGCAGCTCTCCGCCGCCCGCGAGGAGCTGCGCGAGTACGAGCAGCCGTCGTACGCCGGGCTGGGCGGGCGCGCCTCGGCGATGCTCCGCCTCGCGGAGGAGGAGGCCGACGAGATCCGGGCGACCGCCAACCGGGACGCCGCGGAGATCCGCCAGCAGGCCGGCCGGGACGCCAAGGCGATCCGCGCGGACGCCCAGCGCGAGGCCGAGGACATGCGCATGGTGCAGCTCAAGGAGCTCGACGAGATGCGTGCCCGCTCGATCGCCGACGCCGAGCAGGAGCGGACCCTCGCGCGCAACGAGGCCGAGGACCTGCTCGCCTCCGCCCGCCGGGAGGCGGACCAGCTGCGCCTGGCCGCGCAGCAGGAGACCACCGAGATGCGCACCTCCGCCACGCGTGAGGTCGAGCAGGCACGGGCCGCGGCCGACCGGGAGGTCCAGGAGGCGCGGCGCGCACTCGCGGTGGAGAAGGAGCGGCTGGCCCGCGAGGCCACCGACCACCACAACAGCGCGACCGCCGAGACCCGACGTCTGGTCGAGGAGGCCGAGGCCCGCGCCGAGGCCGCCGAGGCCCGCGCGCGGGAGGCGACCCAGCAGGCCAACGAGCACCGCGCCACGGCCCAGAGCGAGACCGAGGCCCTGCTCGCCCGGGTCCGGCGCGAGGCGGAGCAGATCGTCGCCTCGGCCCGCACCCAGGCGGAGTCGATCACCGCCAGCGGTCAGGCCGAGGCCGAGCGCGAGGCCGCCGCGGTCCGGGCGGAGCTCGACCGGCTGACCAAGCGTCGGGATGCGATCGTCGCCCAGCTGGCGTCGCTGCGCGACGTCGTCGCCGGGTTTGGCGAGGACCAGAGTTGACCGCGAGCCGCCGGGACGGGGCGGCCGACGAAGCGGCGCTCACCCTCCACCCCGACGGCGCCGACGATCCCGAGACCACTGACGACGCTGACGGCGCTGGCGACGCCGGGGACTCCGACGGCTCCGGCCGACCGGGCAACCCCGCCGGCGGGACTCCTCCGGAGGGCCCGCGAGCGGACCGCTCGCCGGGCGGCGCCTACCTCGGCGAGCTCGGCGCCCCGCTGCGCCGCTCCCCCTTCGTGGTCGGCTTCTTCGGCGGCCTCGGGCTCTTCGTGGCGTGGTGGCTCGGCGAGCTCGTCACCTCGATCGGACCCACGCTGGTCCTCGTCGTGGTGTCGATGTTCCTCGCTGCCGGGCTGAACCCGGCGGTCGAGTTCTTCGAGCGCCGGGCCGGGCTGCCGCGCTCGTGGGCGGTCCTCGTCGTGATCGTCGCCGCCCTCGGCGCGCTCGCGCTCTTCGTCGTGGCGATCGTCCCGGTCATCAGCGACCAGGTCGCCTCCCTCACCCGCAACGCCCCTGGCTGGCTGGACAGCCTCCAGGAGAACGAGCGGATCCAGGAGCTCGACGAGAAGTACGGCGTCATCGACAAGGTCCGCGACTACGTGGCGGAGGGCGACTTCGCCACCGGCATCTTCGGCGGTGTCCTCGGCGTCGGTCTCGCCGTGCTCTCCGCGGTGGCCAACACCTTCATCGTGGTGGTCCTGACCCTCTACTTCCTCTCCTCGCTCCAGACCACCAAGAACGCGCTCTACCGCCTCGCTCCCCACTCGCGCCGCGACCGGGTCAGCCTCCTCGGCGACCGGATCATCCAGGGCGTCGGCGGCTACGTCTCGGGGGCCTTCGTCGTCGCCCTGGCGGCCGGCCTGTCGTCGCTGGTCTTCCTCTTCGTCGTGGGTCTCGGGGAGTACGCCGTGGCGCTGGCCTTCGTCGTCGCCCTGCTCGACGTCATCCCCATGATCGGCGCCACCATCGGCGCGGTGGTCGTGACAGCGATCGGCTTCGCCACCGACCCGAGCATCGGCATCGCGTGCGCGGTCTTCTACCTCGTCTACCAACAGGTCGAGAACTACCTGATCTACCCGCGGGTGATGTCGAGGTCGGTGGACGTGCCGGGAGCGGTGATCGTCATCGCCGCGCTCGTGGGCGCCGCCCTGCTCGGGGTCATCGGCGCGCTCCTGGCCATCCCCACGGCCGCGGCGATCCTCATGCTGACCCGCGAGGTCGTCGTCCGGCGGCAGGACGCCCGCTGACCCCGGGCGGCGCTGCCCGGTCGGCGCACGACAGCGAGGTCAGGCGGGGGTCGGCTCCGGGCGCGCCGTGCGCTGCTCGCCCAGCTTGACCGCCACGACCCCGGCCAGCACCAGCAGCCCGCCCACGAGCTGGACCAGCCGCGGGAGCTCGTCGAGCAGCACCCAGGCGAAGAGGACGCCGGCCACCACCTCGAGCAGCGCCACGAACGACGCGAGCCGGGAGCCCAGGCGACGGCCCGCGGCGATGCCGGTGCAGTAGGCCACCGCGGCGGTCACCAGGCCCAGCGCGACCAGCGGCACCCACCAGGTGACCTCCCGGTCCGCGTAGGCCACGGCCTGCGTGGAGGCCCGCATGGGCATGACACCGACGAGGCCGAGCACGCCGAGCGCGACCGCTCCCACGGTGAGCCCCCCGGCGGCCAGCGTGAGCGGCGGCAGCCCGGTCGACTCGTCGGCCGAGATGAGGAAGTACGCCGCCGCCCCCACCATCGCCGCGAGGGCCCACGCCACCCCGACCGGGCTGAGGTCCGCACCGGAGAGCAGGTCGAGCACGAGCACCAGGCCGAACGCGGCGAGGGCCGCCCCGGCGAGGGTCAGTGGCCCCGGCCGCTGGCCGTGCCGCAGCCAGAGCCACACGACGACCGCGGCGGGCGCGGTGTACTCGATGAGGATGGCCGGCCCGACCTGCATGTGCTGGACGGCGGAGAAGTAGCAGAACTGGGCGCCGGCGACCGCCAGCAGCCCGTAGAGCACGACCAGGCCCGCGTTGCGCCGCAGCACGTCCCAGCGGCCACCGAGCGCCCACAGACCGAGCGGCAGCACCACCGCCGCCGCCAGCCCGACGCGGACCAGCACGGCGGCGCCGGCCGACCAGCCCGCGTCGAGCAGCCCGCTGGCGAGTGCGCCCGAGAGTCCGAACGTGGTCGCGGAGAGCAGCGCGAACGCCAGCCCGGCGGCGACGCGGGAGTGCTCGCCGGCTGCGGCGACGCCCGAGGCGTCATCAGTCACTGCGCTCATGACTCATGACACTACGGACGAGGCTGGTAATGTGTCAACGTGGTTTTCGCTCATGACACCGAGCAGTCGCTGCTGGCCGCGGTGACGCTGGTCAACACCGCTGAGCCACCCGAGGGGCTGGACACCGTCGCGGACCTCGACGCGTTCTACGCCCGGTTCGAGTACTCCGGGCGGCGGGAGCGGACCGGCGCCGAGCTCGAGGAGGTCCGCGCCCTCCGGCCACACCTGCGCCGCCTGCTCATGGCCGACCGCGACCACGCCGCGGAGCTGGTCAACGCCGTCCTCGCGGAGGCCCGCGCGGTGCCGCGGCTGGTGCGCCACGACCGCTTCGACTGGCACCTCCACGCCGTGGCGCACGAGGCCCCACTGGCCACCCGGATCAACGTCGAGACCGCGATGGCCATGGTCGACGTCATCCGCGCCGACGAGCACTCACGGCTCGGCGTCTGCGCCGACACGGAGTGCGACGGGCTGGTCCTCGACCTCTCGCGGAACCGGTCCCGGCGCTTCTGCTCCACGGCGTGCGGCAACCGCCACGCGGTCGCGGCCTACCGGGCCCGCCAGTCAGCCGGGGCACCCGGGGCAGCCCGGCAGTGACCCGTCACGGGCGGGCGGTCAGCAGAACCGGCGTACCCCGTCCGGGGTGACGTCGAGGTCGCGGAGCACCACCGGCAGCTCCGCCCCCCACTGCCGGCAGGCCCGGCGGAAGTCCCGGCGGCGGTACTCCACCGCCACGACCCGGTTGCCGTACGCCGCGACGTACTCGCCGCACTCGCGGTAGCGGGCGCACTCCTCGGCCACCGCGAAGTCGAAGCCGAGCCGGGTCCCGTCGAGCCCGGCCAGGTTCTTCTGCCCGGCGGCGAGCCCCGCCTCGTGCGCCTCGGCCACCACCAGGCGCGCGTAGGCCAGTGCGTGCCGGCGCCGCAGCAAGCCCTGGCTGCGGGTGAAGGAGTCGAGGTTGTCGTACTCCACCGCCTCGAAGCCGTCCGCGGCGCAGCGGTCGACCCACCGGCCGACGATGCGCGCCAGCGCCGTGCGCTTGGCAGCGGTACGCAGGTCGAGCAGCCACTCGCCCCACGCCTCGTCGCGCACCGGCGTCCCGTCGTGGCGCAGCACGAGATGCATCCGGCTGCGCCAGAACCGGCCCTCGTCGGGCTGGGTCTGGAAGGCGTTGACGTAGCAGACGTCGTAGCGGCCGGCCGGCTCCGCCCGGCGGTCCCGCACGACGATGCCCACGCCGGGAGGCACGGCGCGCTCGCCCCCGAGCTGGTAGTCCGCGTCGGTGCCGACCGGGAGCGGCTGGATTACGGGTCCGCCTCCGCCCCGGGCGGCGTCGGCCGGTACGGACAGCGAGGTGAGGAGCAGCGCCACCACGGCGAGGAGGAGGCGCATGCTCAGAAGTCGAAGCCGTCGAACATGTCGCCCAGGCCCTCACCGATCGAGCCGAGGCCCTCACCGAGGCCCTCGCCGAGCTCGCCGATCGCGTCGAATCCCCCGAAGGCGCCGAACATCATGCCCATGAACATGAAGTCCATCATCGCGAAACCGCCGTAGTAGCCGGCGGCGTAGGGCTGGTAGGCGCGACCTCCCTGCCAGTACGGCACGCGGCGCGAGCCCACCATCACCTGGCGGATGTCGGGCTCCGCGCCGAGGCGCACCCGCTCTGCGTCGAGCGCGCACGCCGGCACGTCGCGCCGCGCCCCTCCCGCCGGCGTCCACGGGACGTCCGCGACCGAGAGCCCGTGCCGCGGGTCGAAGAAGCACGGCGGCCGACGGGTCGGCAGCGGCTCCCCGGCCACGCGCGCCCGCACGCAGACGATCGCGTAGCGGCCGTCGTCGAGGATGGAGGTGACGTTCTTGACCTCGTCGGCGTGGGCCACGCGGTCACCCGCCTCCTTGGCCGCCTCGTAGGCGTCGAGGGCCCGCTGGTAGTCGGCGTTGGCCCCCGGGTCGAGCGGCTGGCCGGCCAGGTCCGCGTCCAGGTCCTGGAGCTCGACGCCCAGCGCGGTGATGTCCTCGAAGACGAGCTTGCGGACCGGCGCCAGCTCGGCCTCGCGCCGCTCGAGCTCACGCCGCTGCTTGCTGCGGCTGGAGGCGCCGAAGGCCACCAGCAGCACGGCCAGCAGGGCCAGGATCACCAGCAGCTCCACCATGGCTCCAGCCTACGGCCGCACCTGAAGCAGCCGGCCGGCGACCGGCCGGCGGCGGGCCGGCGTCCCTGGGCGCTCGGCGGCGCCTCAGCGGCTGTAGTCGTGGAACCCCTGACCGGTCTTGCGGCCCATGCGTCCCTCCGCCACCAGCCGCTCGAGCATCGCGGCCGGAGCGAACCCCTCGTGGCCGAACTCCTCGTGGAGCTCCTTCTCGATCGCCAGCGAGACGTCGTTGCCCACGACGTCGAGCAGCTGGAAGGGGCCCATCGGGAAGCCGGCCTGCTCCTTGATCGCGGTGTCGATCTCCTCGAGCGAGGCGGCGCCCGACTCGTGCAGCTTCACCGCGTCGTTGAGGTAGGGGAAGAGCAGGCAGTTGACGATGAACCCGGCCCGGTCGCCGCAGGAGACCGCGACCTTGCCGACCTTGGCGCACAGCGCGCGCACCGTCTCGTCGACGTCGGAGGCCGTCTGCTCGGTGGTGACCACCTCGACCAGCTTCATCACCGGCGCCGGGTTGAAGAAGTGCATGCCGATGACCGACTCCGGCCGGGACGTCGCGGCGGCGCACGCGGCGATGGGCAGGCTCGAGGTGGTGGTCGCCAGGATGGCGCCGGGCTTGCAGATCCGGTCCAGGTCGCCGAAGAGCTCCTTCTTGACCTCGAGGTCCTCGGCGATCGCCTCGACGACAAGGTCGGCGGTGGCGAGCGACTCCCGCGACGTCGTGCCGGTCAGGCGGACCAGGACGGCTTCCTTGCCGGCCTCGTCGAGCTTGCCCTTGCTGACCAGCCGGTCCAGCGACGTCGCGATCGCGGCCTGGACGCCGGCCACCTTCTCCTCCGAGCGGCCCACGTAGACCACGTCGTAGCCCTTGGCGGCGAAGACCTGCGCGATGCCGGAGGCCATGGTGCCGGTGCCGACGACGCCGACCGTCGTCACCTCGCGACGCAGCCGGGGCTCCCCGGTGGCGGAGGTGTCCGCTGCCTCCGCGAGCGTCGAGCCCTCCGCGGCGAGCTTCTCGAGCAGGTCCGCCGGCTGGTGCAGCGGGTCGCCGGTCTCGGCGTACCGCTCGGCCAGCTGGTCCCGGACGACCGCCGGCCCCATCTCGTCCACCGTCGCCAGCGGACCCTGGGGGTAGCCGCAGCCGAAGCGCATGCCGGCATCGATGTCGGCGCGCGAGGCGTAGCCGGACTCGAACATCCGGACGGCGTGGTTGAGGTACGGGAGGACCAGCGTCCGGGCGATCTGCTCGTGCGTCGTCATGGCGCGACTATGACACGAGTCCTACCGGCTGGTAACCCCTCGGTCGCCGGATGGACGAGGCGCGCGTCACACCGCCGTGCCCGGCTGGTCCGCGACCGGCAGGTAGTGTGCCCGCCCGTGAGACTCGTCGTAGCCCGGTGCCAGGTCGACTACGCCGGCCGGCTCACCGCGCACCTGCCGATGGCGACCCGGGTGCTGATGATCAAGGCCGACGGCTCGGTGCTCGTCCACTCCGACGGCGGCTCCTACAAGCCGCTCAACTGGATGTCGCCGCCGTGCACCCTCCGGGAGGGCACCGCCGAGGACGGCCGGGCGGAGTGGACCGTGACCAGCCGCAGCAGCGCGAAGGGCCCGGAGGACACCCTGAGGATCCTCATCGACGAGGTCCTCCACGAGTCGGTCCACGACCTCGGTGTGGACCCGGGCCTGCAGAAGGACGGCGTCGAGAAGCACCTGCAGGAACTCCTCGCCGAGCACCCGGCGACCCTGCACCCGGGGCTGACGCTCGTGCGACGCGAGTACCCGACCGCCATCGGCCCGGTGGACCTCATGTGCCGCGACGCCGACGGTGCCAGCGTGGCGGTGGAGATCAAGCGGCGCGGCGAGATCGACGGTGTCGAGCAGCTGACCCGCTACCTCGAGCTGCTCAACCGTGACCCCCTCCTCGCACCGGTGCGGGGCATCTTCGCGGCGCAGGAGATCAAGCCGCAGGCCAGGGTCCTGGCCACCGACCGTGGGATCTCGTGCGCGGTCGTCGACTACGACGCCCTGCGGGGCCTGGACGACCCGAGCCACCGACTCTTCTGAGCCGCGTGCCTCAGGCCGGACGCAGGTCGGGCCGGGCCGCGAGCCGCACCGTCACGGTCGTCCCCCGGCCGGGCTCCGACTCGATCTCGATGTCACCTTGGTGCGCCTCGACGACCGCCTTCGCGATGGGCAGGCCGAGGCCCGCCCCCGGGACCTGGTCGCGGACCGCGGAGGGCGCGCGGTAGAGCCGCTCGAAGACGTGGGCCAGCTCGTGCCCGTCCATGCCGGCGCCCGTGTCGGCGACGCGCAGCTCGACCGTCTGCTCCCCGGTGTCGCGCAGCTCGACGCGGACCTTGCCCCCGGGCGGGGTGAACTTCACGGCGTTGGTCAGCAGGTTGCTCACCACCTGCCCGAGCCGCTGGGCGTCGCCCAGCACGCAGACCGTTCCCTCGCCCACCTCGAGCGTGACCTGCACCCCGCGTCCGCGCGCCGCCAGCCGGGAGTCCTCGATCGACGCCCGCGCCACCGCGGCGAGGTCGACCGGCTCCTGCTCGAGCTCGATGCCGCGCTCGTGCACCTGGGCCAGGGTCAGCAGGTCGTTGACCAGCCGCAGCTCGCGGCGCGCGTTGCGGTCGATGATCTCGAGCATCCGTCGGGCCTGCTTCCCCAGCTCGCCCTCACCGAGGTCCCCCAGGAGCTCGGTGTAGCCCACGATCGAGGTCAGCGGCGTGCGCAGCTCGTGGGAGACGGTCGCCATGAACTCCTCGCGGATGCGGTCCGCGGTCGCCTGGATCCGGCGCCGTTCGGTGATGTCGCGCACCGCGGCCGAGACCAGGAGGCCCTCGTCGGTGTCCAGGGGAGACAAGGAGATCTCGACCGGGAACTCGGTGCCGTCCTTGCGGACGGCGTACAGCTCCGCACCCTGGCCCATGCCGCGCACCAGCGGCGTGCGGACGAACCCGGCCCGTCGCTGGTGGTGCGCGCCGCGGAACCGCTCGGGCACGAGCACCTCGACCGAGCAGCCGGTGAGCTCGTGCCGGCCGTAGCCGAAGACCCGGTTCACCTGGCGGTTGGTGAAGACGATCGTGCCCTCGGCGTCCACGATGACCGTGGCGTCGGGGGCGGCATCGATGAGGTCGCGGAACCGCCGCTCCTGCCGCTTGCGGTCGGTGATGTCGCGGACCGTCGCGCACACGTACCGCTCGCCCCGCACGTCGATCTGCGCCAGCGAGATCTCCGCCGGGAACTCCGAGCCGTCGGCGCGCACGGCGGAGAGCTGGAGCAGGCCCATCGGCCGCTGGTTGGAGGCCTGCGCGAAGCCGTCGCGCCGTGCCGGGTGACCGGCGCGCGCGGCGGCGGGCACCAGCACCTCGATCGGCTGGCCCACCAGCGCCGCGGGGAGGTGGCCGAAGACAGCCAGGCACTGCGAGTTCGCTGCGACGACGCTGCCGGCGGCGTTCGTCACGATGATCGCGTCCGGTGAGGCTTCGAAGACCCCCTCGAACAAGCGGCCGTCGACGACGGCACCGGCTTCCATGTCGGCGATTCTAGGTGTCTGCGAGGGCCCCTCACCCGAGAATCGTGACAACCTCCTCCGCGCAGCCCCAGCTCAACGTCACACCGGCGCCGCCGTGCCCGTAGCAGTGGACGACCCGTCCCTGGCGCTCGAGGCGCACCGACGGCCGCGCCGGTCGCAGGCCCACCTTGGTCCGCAGCACCCGCGCGCCCGCGAGACCGGGCACCAGCCGCTCGGCGCGCCGCAGGATGTCGCGGGTGGACTCCTCCGAGGGTGTCCGGCTCCACTCGCCTTCCTCGTCGGTGCCCCCGACGACGATGTCGCGGGAGCGTGGGACGACGTAGGTGGGACCGGAGCCGTCGAGCCACCAGTGGTCCAGCCCGGTGTGCTCGAGGAGCACCACCTGTCCGCGCACCGGGGTCACGGAGAGATCGGCGGCGAGCAGGCGCGCGCCGATGCCGGCACAGTCGACCACGGCGTCGCCGCCGTCGGGCAGGGCGCGCAGGTTCAGCCGGGTGAGGGTGCCGCCCAGCTCCTCGACCCGGCGCACCAGCCAGGCGAGGTACGTCGGCATCTCGACCACGGGCACCGTGAGGCGCCACCCGGTGCGCCAGCCGGCGGGCACCTCGTCGGTCTGCTCGAGGTGCGGCACGGCCGCCCGCCACCAGGGCTCGCCCGCCCCGTCGCGCACCTCGGTGCCGGACATCATGCGCACGCCCGTGCCGTCGACCTCGGCGAGGCCGGCCAGGACGCCGTAGGACGTGCGCGCCCACGCGGCCACCCGGTCCTGCGGCAGCGCGCGGTAGGGGTACCAGATCGCCGCGGCGACGGCCGAGACCGTCTCGAGCGGGAGGTCGCGGGCGACCACGTCGACCCGGTGGCCGGCCTCCAGCAGGCGTACGGCGCAGGTCAGCCCGCTGACGCCCGCGCCGACGACGATCACCCGTGCCATGGGCAGAGTCTGCCGGGTCAGGCCCCCGCGATGCGAGGCGCGGTCGCGTCGGCCTCGCCGCCACCCTGCTCGCGGGCGACGTAGTCCTCGATGTCGTCGATGTCGTCGGCGTTGCGGGTGACGACGGCCAGCAGGTCGCTCATCGTCGCGACCTCCTCGACCTGCTCCTTGATGAACCACTGCATGAACTGCTCGGAGGCGAAGTCGTGCTCCTCCCGCGCGGTCCGCAGCAACGCGTTGATCTGCTCGGTGACCCGCTTCTCCTGGTCCAGCGCGAGGGCGACCGGGGCGACGACACCGTCGAAGGTCGGCACCGGGGCGTCCACGCCCGGGATGACGACGTCGGCGTCGGTGTCGAGGAGGTACTGGACCATCATCATCGCGTGGTCACGCTCCTCGAGCGCCTGGCCGTAGAAGAACGCTGCCATCCGCGGCATCGTCAGGGCGTCGTAGTGCACCGCGATGGCGAGGTACTGGTTGTGGGCGGCGAGCTCGTTCCCGATCTGGGCGTTGAGCTGCTCGACGAAGCGCGCGGCGACCATCTCAGGCCGCCTTCTCGAGGCGCTTCTTCGTGACCTTCTTGCCGTCCACGCGGACCAGCTTGCGCTTCTTCACGGTGTACCCCTCGGGCAAGGTCCCCTCCTTCAACATCCGGAGGGGGCAGCGTCCGCACTTGGTCTTCGAGACGCAGCACTCCCGCTTCGGCAGCTTGCGCGTCTTCTCCTTGGCCTTGCCCACGGACCCGACTGTAGCACTGGGTTAGGTGAGCCTCACCTGTTCCGCGGTGTGGTCCCAGCCGCACCGGGGCACCTCCTCCCCATGGGGCAGATCCGCATCGGCATCTCGGGCTGGACCTACGCCGGCTGGCGCGGCGACTTCTACCCCGCCGGACTCGTGCAGCGCCGGGAGCTGGCCTACGCGGCCGAGCGGTTGTCGTCCATCGAGATCAACGGCTCCTTCTACTCCCTCCAGCGACCGACGTCGTACGCCGCGTGGCGGGCCCAGACCCCCGACGACTTCGTCTTCGCCGTCAAGGGCGGACGGTTCATCACGCACCTGAAGAGGCTCCGCGACGTCGACACCGCGTTGGCGAACTTCTTCGCCTCGGGGGTGCTGGCCCTCGGCCCGAAGCTCGGGCCGTTCCTGTGGCAGCTGCCCGAGCGGCTGGCCTTCGACCGCGGTGTCGTGGACGCGTTCTTCTCGCGCCTGCCGCGCACCACGCTGGAGGCGGCCGAGCTGGCGCGGCACCACGACGCGAAGCTGCCCGAGGACCGGGCGCTGACCGTCGCCGAGGCCGACCTGCCGCTCCGCCATGCCCTGGAGTTCCGCAGCCAGACGTGGTGCACCGACGAGGCGTTCGACCTGATGCGCGCCCACGGCGTCTCGTGCGTCGTGGCCGACACCGCGCGCCGCTTCCCCATGCCCGAGCAGGTCACCGCCGACTTCGTCTACGTGCGGCTGCACGGGGACGCCGAGCTCTACGTGAGCGGCTACTCCCCCGAGGCCCTCGACCGTTGGGCCGAGAAGTGCCGGCGCTGGGCCGAGCACGGGGACGTCTACGTCTACTTCGACAACGACGCGAAGGGCTTCGCGCCGCACGACGCCGTCGGCCTGATCGAGCGGCTGCGCAGCTGACCGGCCCTAGTCCTCGTCGAGGCCGTTCGCCCGTCGGATGACGTCGACGATCCCGCCCATGATCTCGGTGAGCCCGAAGTCCTTCGGCGTGTAGACCGCGGCCACCCCCATCTCGACCAGCCGGCGGCCGTCGGAGTCGGGGATGATCCCGCCGACGATGAGCGGCACGTCGTCGAGCCCGGCCTCGCGGAGCCCGTCGAGCACGGCCGGGACCAGCTCCATGTGGGAGCCGGAGAGGATCGAGAGGCCGACGCAGTGGACGTCCTCGGCCACGGCGGCGGAGACGATCTGCTCCGGCGTGAGGCGGATGCCCTGGTAGATCACCTCGAAGCCGGCGTCGCGGGCACGCACGGCCACCTGCTCGGCGCCGTTGCTGTGCCCGTCCAGCCCGGGCTTGCCGACCAGCAGCCGCAGCCGCGAGCCCAGCTCCTCGCCCGTCGCCCGGACGCGCTCGCGGACCGCGGTCAGCTCCGCGCCGGCCTCCCCGCCGTGGGAGACCGCTCCGACGGCCCCCGAGACGCCGGTGGGGGCGCGGAACTCCCCGAAGACCTCGCGCAGCGTCGCGGCCCACTCCCCCGTCGTCGCACCCGCGCGGGCGGCCGCGAGCGTGGGCAGCATGAGGTTGGTGTCGGTCTTCGCCGCCTCGGCGAGCTCGGCCAGCGCCCGAGCCACCCCCTCCTCGTCGCGCTGGGCCTTCCACTCCTCCACCGAGGTGATGGCCTGGCGCTCCGCCTCGGGGTCCGCGGTCTGGATCGCGGCGTCGAGGTCGGCCGTGAGCGGCGAGGGCTCGGTCGTCTCGAACTTGTTGACGCCGACGACGATCTCCTCCCCGGACTCGATCCGGGCCCGGCGAGCGGCGTGGGCCGAGACCAGCTCCTGCTTCATGTAGCCCGACTCCACGGCGGCGATGGCGCCCCCCATCGCCTGCACCCGGTCGATCTCGGCCTTCGCACCGGCGACGAGCTCGGCCACCTTCGCCTCGACGACGACCGAGCCGGTGAACAGGTCCTCGTGCTCCAGGAGGTCGGACTCGAAGGCGAGCACCTGCTGCAGCCGCAGCGACCACTGCTGGTCCCACGGCCGCGGGAGGCCGAGCGCCTCGTTCCAGGCCGGCAGCTGGATCGCACGGGCCCGGGCGTCCTTGGACAGCGTCACGCCGAGCATCTCCAGCACGATCCGCTGGACGTTGTTCTCCGGCTGCGCCTCGGTCAGGCCCAGCGAGTTCACCTGGACCCCGTAGCGGAACCGCCGCATCTTCGGGTCGGTCACGCCGTACCGCTCACGGGTGATCTCGTCCCACAGCTCGACGAAGGCGCGCATCTTGCACATCTCCTCGACGAAGCGCACCCCCGCGTTGACGAAGAACGAGATCCGGCCGACGACCTTCCCGAAGTCCTCCTCCGAGACCTGGCCCGAGGCCTTGACCTGGTCGAGCACGGCGATCGCGGTGCACAGCGCGTACGCCAGCTCCTGCGTCGGCGTCGCGCCGGCCTCCTGCAGGTGGTAGCTGCAGATGTTGATCGGGTTCCACTTCGGGATGTGGTGGACGGTGTAGGCGATCATGTCGCTGATCAGGCGCAGGGAGTGCTCGGGCGGGAACACGTAGGTCCCCCGCGAGAGGTACTCCTTGATGATGTCGTTCTGGGTCGTGCCCGCGAGCTGTCCGGCGACCTCCTCCGGCGTCGCCCGCCCCTCCGGGACGCCGGCCTGCTCCTCGGCGACCACCTGGTACATCGCCAACAGCCACATCGCCGTGGCGTTGATCGTCATCGAGGTGTTCATCCCCGTCAGCGGGATGGAGTCGAACAGCTTGCGCATCTCGCCCAGGTGCGGGACCGGGACACCGACCTTGCCCACCTCGCCCCTCGCCATCGGCGAGTCCGGGTCGTACCCGGTCTGGGTGGGCAGGTCGAAGGCGACCGACAGCCCGGTCTGGCCCTTCGCCAGGTTCGAGCGGTACAGGGCGTTGGACGCCGCGGCGGTCGAGTGACCGGCGTAGGTGCGCATCACCCAGGGCCGGTCACGCTGAGGCCGGTCGAGCTGGGGCCGGTCGAGCTGGGTCCGGTCGGACTCCGTCCGCTCCGCCGAGGCGGGTGCCTTCTCCGTCATGGGGAGAGGGTAGGACGCCGGCTACCCATTGGTAACCGGTCGTCCGTGTGGGATGGCCGACACATCGCCGTCCGAGACATCCCGCATCCTCAGGCGGTGGCGGCCTCGCGCTCGAGCTCCACGAGGCCCCGCAACCGGGAGAGGTGGAGCATCCGTCGGACCGTGGGACCACAGCCACGCAGCGTGAGGTGGTGCCCGTCGCGGCTGGCACGGCGGGTGGCCACGGCCAGCACCCGCAGCGCGGTCAGGTCGACGGTGTCGACGTCGGTCAGGTCGAGGACGACGTCCTGGTCGTGGTCCTCGAGGTGGTCGTAGATCGCGCTCCGGACCTCCAAGGTGCTGCGCACGTCGAAGTCGCCGCTGAGCACCAGGACGGGGCCGTCGGTCACGATCTCCAACGTCCGCCTCCTGTCCTCCCGCACGATCACCGGAACCCGTGCCGGTGTGCTCTCCCTCATACCCATAGTGACGCGCGAGGATGCCCGGCGGTTGCGTTCGCGCCCAGAAATTTCCGCCGTGTCGGTGGTGCGATGGTCAACTACCGGCCCCGCGCCACGGCTGGGCCGTGGCCCGGGCCGCATGGGCCGGTAGCCTCCCGGCCATGGTGAACCTGACGCGGATCTACACCCGGACCGGTGACGCCGGGGAGACCAGGCTGGGCGACATGAGCACGACCACCAAGAACGACCTGCGGCTCCACGCCTACGCAGACGTGGACGAGGCCAACGCCCACGTCGGGCTCGCCGTGGTCCGGGGTGGGCTCGACGAGGACGTGGTCGCGGTGCTGACCCACGTCCAGAACGACCTCTTCGACGTGGGCGCCGACTTCTGCACCCCTGTGGTGCCGGATCCCGAGCACCCGCCGCTCCGGATCGAGCAGGACTACGTCGACCGCCTCGAGGCCTGGTGCGACGCCTACAACGAGGACCTGCCCGCCCTGCGCTCGTTCATCCTCAACGGCGGGTCCGAGGGCGCCGCCCACCTGCACGTCGCCCGCACGGTCGTCCGTCGCGCCGAGCGGTCGGCGTGGGCGGCCTTCGAGACGCACGGCGAGACGATGAACAAGCTGGCGATCACCTACCTCAACCGGCTCTCGGACCTGCTGTTCATCCTGGCGCGGCACGCCAACCGGCACCAGGGCGACGTGCTGTGGGTGCCCGGCGGCCAGCGCGGCTGAGGCCCCGGCTCGCGTCAGCCGCGGGTCCAGTCCGTCCCGGGCGGGCGCGCCTCCAGCCAGGCCTGGAAGCCGGTCAGGGAGGCGGGGCTCATCGCCAGCTCGACCTCGTCGGCGCGGGTGTGGCAGACGATGACCACGTGGCCCGGGTAGAGGGACATCTCCTCGGTGCCGTCGGGCTCACGGCGCCCGACGTAGTCGAGCATGTCGCGCTGCCACGTGCGCTTGGGACGCGGGGACAGGGAGAAGATCCGGAACCACTCCAGCGTCTCCCCGGAGTATCGACCGAGCCCGAGAAGCCAACCGCGCCCGACCCTGTCGGGTCGGACGCGGTGGCTGAGCTCGAAGGTCCCTCCGTGGCGGGAGAGGACCCGGCGGCGCACGATCAGGGCGACGCCGTAGAGCAGGACGAGCAGGAGCAGCAGGCCGGCGGCGTCGAGCAGCCACTGCCACACCGGCATCCTGTCCCCTCCCTCACGAGTGACGTCACCCTAGCGGGCAGTGCGGGCGGGACCGTCCTCGGGGCGGTGCCGGATCAGCGGCTCTTCTCGACCGCGCGGATCCGCGCCTCGGCCCGGCGGACGCGCTGCTCGCCCTCGTCGGTGGCACCGACCAGGCCGCGCGCCTCGTCCAGCTCGGCCCGCACCTGGTCGACGTCCACCTCCTGGGCGAGCACCGCACGCTCGGAGAGGATCGAGACCCGGTCGCCGGCCACCGAGAGGAACCCGCCGTCGACCGCGGCCACGACGACGTCCCCGTCCACCTCGGCGATCTCCACGACCGCGTCGGTCAGGACCGAGAGCATCGGCGCGTGACCACGCAGCACGCCGACGTCCCCCTCGGTGGTGCGGGCGATGACCATGGTGGCCTCGCCGGACCAGACCGTGCGGTCGGCCGCGACGAGCTCCACCGTCAGGTTCTCTGCCATTGCCAGGACCTCAGATGTTCTTCTGGATCTCGGCCCACTTGGCCTCGACGTCGTCGAGGCCACCGCACATGAAGAACGCCTGCTCGGCCACGTGGTCGTACTCACCGTCGGCGATCTTGTTGAACGCCTCGATGGTGTCGGCCACGGGAACGGTCGAGCCCTCGATGCCGGTGAACTGCTTGGCCACGTAGGTGTTCTGCGACAGGAACCGCTGGATCCGGCGGGCCCGGGAGACGATGATCTTGTCCTCCTCGGACAGCTCGTCGACACCGAGGATCGCGATGATGTCCTGCAGCTCCTTGTTGCGCTGGAGGATCTGCTTGATCCGGATCGCGCAGTCGTAGTGCGCCTGGCCGATGTACTGCGGGTCGAGGATCCGCGAGGTCGACGTCAGCGGGTCCACGGCCGGGTAGATGCCCAGCGAGGCGATCTCGCGGGACAGCTCGGTGGTCGCGTCGAGGTGGGCGAACGTGGTCGCCGGAGCCGGGTCGGTGTAGTCGTCCGCCGGCACGTAGATCGCCTGCATCGAGGTGATCGAGTGACCGCGGGTCGAGGTGATCCGCTCCTGCAGGGTGCCCATCTCGTCGGCCAGGTTCGGCTGGTAGCCCACCGCGGAGGGCATGCGCCCCAGCAGCGTGGACACCTCGGAGCCGGCCTGGGTGAACCGGAAGATGTTGTCGATGAAGAGCAGCACGTCCTGGCTCTGCACGTCGCGGAAGTACTCCGCCATCGTGAGGGCCGACAGGGCGACGCGCAGGCGGGTGCCCGGCGGCTCGTCCATCTGGCCGAAGACGAGGGCGGTCTGACCGAGGACGCCGGCCTCCTCCATCTCGACGATGAGGTCGTTGCCCTCGCGGGTGCGCTCACCGACACCGGCGAACACCGACACACCGCCGTGGTCCTTGGCGACCCGGGCGATCATCTCCTGGATCAGCACGGTCTTGCCGACGCCGGCGCCACCGAACAGGCCGATCTTGCCGCCCTGGACGTACGGCGTGAGCAGGTCGATGACCTTGATGCCGGTCTCGAACATCTGGGTCTTCGCCTCGAGCTGGTCGAAGGCAGGAGCCTTGCGGTGGATGCCCCACCGCTCCTCGACCTCGAAGCGCTCGCCCTCCTCGAGGTTGAGCACGTCGCCGGTCGCGTTGAACACCTTGCCGAGGGTCGCGTTGCCCACCGGCACCATAATCGGGTTCCCGGTGTCGCGCACCGTGGCACCACGGACCAGGCCGTCGGTCGGCTTCAGCGAGATCGCGCGGACCATGCCGTCACCGATGTGCTGGGCCACCTCGAGCGGCAGGGCGGCGGTCTCGCCGCCCAGGGTCACGTCGACCTCGAGCTTGTTGTAGATCTCCGGCATCGCGTCGACGGGGAACTCCACGTCGACGACCGGACCGATGACCCGGGCGATCCGGCCGACCGAGGCGGCGCCGGTGTCCTGGGTCTGTTCAAGAGTTGCAGTCATGTCTCTCACTCACTCCGTTATTCGGCACCGGCGTTGGCGTCGGCCAGCGCGTTGACGCCACCGACGATCTCGCTGATTTCCTGGGTAATGCCGGCCTGGCGGGCCTGGTTGGCGATCCGCGTGTACTTCTTGATGAGCTCTTCGGCGTTGTCGGTCGCCGCCTTCATCGCCTTCTGCCGCGCCGCGAGCTCGGAGGCGGCGGACTGCAGCAGGGCGAAGAAGATCCGGCTGGTGACGTACTGCGGCAGCAGCGCGTCGAGGACCTCCTCGGCCGACGGCTCGAACTCGTAGAGCGGCAGCAGCTCGGAGGCGTCGGGCCGCTCCTCGCCCTCGACGACCTCCAGCGGCAGCAGCCGCACCGCCGTGGGCTCCTGGGTCAGCATCGAGCGGAACCGGGTGTAGACGACGTGGACCTCGTCGACGTCGCCCTCCTCACCCTGGTCCTTGAGAAAGGACTCGATGAGCGTCGACCCGACCTCGGCGGCCACGTCGTAGGACGGCTGGTCGGAGAAGCCCGTCCACGACCGCACGATCGGACGCTGGCGGAACTTGTAGTACGCCTCGCCCTTGCGGCCGCAGATGTAGGTGTCGATCTCCTTGCCCTCGGACCGGAGCTTCTCGGCGAGCCGCTCCGCCTCCTTGAGCACGCTCGTGGAGTAGGCGCCGGCCAGGCCGCGGTCGCTGGTGACGATCAGCACCGCCGCCCGCTTCGGGTCCTCCTCCTCCCGGGTCAGCGGGTGGTCGACGTTCGAGAACGTCGCCACCGCCGACACGGCGCGGGTCAGCTCGCGGGCGTACGGCGCAGCCGCCTGAGCCCGCTGCTGCGCCTTGATGATGCGGGACGCAGCGATGAGCTCCATGGCGCGCGTGATCTTCTTCATCGACTCCGTCGACTTGATCCGCGCGCGGTACTCACGCACTGACAGGGCCATGCCTCAGCCCCGCTTCTGCTTGACGATCTGCTCCTGGTCCTCGTCCTCGAGCGCCTCGGCGGGCGCCTCGCGGCCGGCCTTGAGCGAGCCGCCCTCGGAGGTCTCGAACTGGTCGAGGAAGGAGTTGTAGGCGCTCTCGAGACCGGCCTCGTCCTCGAACTTCCGGGTCTCGCGGATGGCGGCGAGGATGCCGTCGTGCGAGCGGCGCAGGTAGTCGAGGAACTCCTGCTCGAAGCGGATGACGTCGCCGACCGGCACCCGGTCGAGACGACCGGTGGTGCCGAGCCAGAGGGCGACGGTCATGTCCTCGAGCGGGTAGGGGTTGTAGGCGGGCTGCTTGAGCAGGGCCATCAGCCGCTGGCCGCGGTCGAGCTGCTGGCGCGAGGCCGCGTCGAGGTCGGAGGCGAACATCGCGAACGCCTCCATGGCACGGAACTGCGCCAGGTCGACCTTGAGCGAGCCGGTGACGGCCTTCATCGCCTTGGTCATCGCCGAGCCACCCACGCGCGAGACCGACACACCGACGTCGATGGCCGGGCGCTGGTTGGAGGCGAACAGGTCCGACTGCAGGAAGATCTGGCCGTCGGTGATGGAGATGACGTTGGTCGGGATGAACGCCGAGACGTCGTTGGCCTTGGTCTCGATGATCGGCAGGCCGGTCATCGAGCCCGCGCCGAGGTCGTCGGAGAGCTTCGCGCAGCGCTCGAGCAGCCGGCTGTGCAGGTAGAACACGTCACCGGGGTACGCCTCGCGGCCCGGCGGGCGGCGCAGCAGCAGCGACACGGCGCGGTAGGCCTCGGCCTGCTTGGTCAGGTCGTCGAAGACGATCAGGACGTGCTTGCCGTCGTACATCCAGTGCTGGCCGATGGCCGAGCCGGTGTAGGGGGCGAGGTACTTGAAGCCCGCGCTGTCCGACGCCGGCGAGGCGACGATGGTGGTGTACTCGAGCGCGCCGGCCTCCTCGAGGGCGCCGCGCACCGAGGCGATCGTCGACCCCTTCTGGCCGATGGCGACGTAGATGCAGCGGACCTGCTTCGTCGGGTCGCCCGACTCCCAGTTCTGCTTCTGGTTGATGATCGTGTCGATCGCGATCGTCGTCTTGCCGGTCGCGCGGTCGCCGATGATCAGCTGGCGCTGGCCGCGGCCGATCGGCGTCATGGCGTCGATCGCCTTGATGCCGGTGGCGAGCGGCTCGTGCACCGACTTGCGCTGCATCACCGTCGGAGCCTGGAGCTCCAGCGCACGGCGGCCGACGGACTCGACCTCGCCGAGGCCGTCGATCGGGTTGCCCAGCGGGTCGACGACGCGGCCGAGGTAGCCGTCCCCGACGGGGACCGAGAGGATCTCGCCCGTCCGGCGGACGGTCTGGCCCTCCTCGATCTTGTCGAAGTCACCGAGGATGACGACGCCGATCTCGCGGGTGTCGAGGTTCAGGGCGATGCCCAGCGTGCCGTCCTCGAACTCGAGCAGCTCGTTGGCCATCGCCGACGGCAGTCCGGAGACGCGGGCGATGCCGTCACCGGCGGACGCGACCGTGCCCACCTCTTCGCGGCTCGCAGCCTCGGGCTGGTAGTCGGCGACGTACTTCTGGAGCGCGTCGCGGATCTCCTCCGGACGGATGGAGAGCTCCGTCATCTCGGTTCCTTCTTCCTTGGGTCTCTACGTGAGTGCGAGGGGGTGGATCAGCCGGCGAGCCGACGACGGGCGTCGTCGAGCCGGCCGGACACGGTGCCGTCGATGACGTCGTCACCGATCTCGACCCGCATCCCGCCGAGGAGCGCGGGCTCCACCAGCAGGTTGAGGTGCACGGGCCGTCCGTACTGGCGCGACAGGGCACCGGCGAGTCGCCCGCGCTCGTCGTCGGACAGCTCGCGAGCCACCCGAACGGTGGCCACGCCCCGCCCGTGCGCCTCGGCGGCGACCTTCTGGTACTCCGCGAGCGCGACGCCCACCGTGCGGTGGGTGCCGGCCAGCGACTGGATGGCCAGCACGACCGTCGCCGGGTGGGCCTTGCCCTCCAGCAGCGACCGCACCAACCCGGCCTTGTCCTCCAGCGTACGGGCCGGGTCCGACAGGGCGTCCCGGAGCGCCGGGTTGTCCTTGACCGTCTGGCTGAAGGCGAACAGCTCGTCGGAGAGCCGAGCAGCCTGGTCGTCGGCCGCCCGCACCGCGGAGACGACCCCGAGGTGCTCGAGCGCGTCGGCCAGGTCGCGGCCCGCGGTCCACCGGCGACCGACCGCCGAGGCGACCAGCGTGAGCGTCGCCTCGGAGACCTTCCCACCGAAGACCTGCCGGACCAGGCCGGCCTTGGCCTCGGCCGGGACGGACACGTCGGTGGCGAAGCGCCGCAACGAGCCCTCGGCGCGGACCGTCTGCGAGACGGAGAACAGCTCGTCGGCCACCGTGCTCGCGGAGTCCGCGGACGGCACGACCTGCGGCAGCTCCTCGACGAGGCCTGCCACGCTGTCCGCCGACGCGCCACGGAACGACGAGGTCATGAGTCGGCCCCCATCAGTTCTGGCCCGCCGTGCCCGACTCGAGGTCGGCCAGGAACCGGTCGACCACGCGACGCTGGCGGTCGTCGTCCTCGAGGGACTCGCCGACGATCCGGCTGGCGAGCGTCGTCGCCAGGGCGCCGACCTCCGCCCGCAGCGAGGTGACCGCCTGCTGGCGCTCGGCCTCGATCTGCGTCTTGCCGTGCTCCACGATCCGCGACGCCTCGGCCTGTGCCTGCTCGCGCATCTCGGCGACGATGCCGGCACCCTGCTCGCGCGCCTCCTCGCGGATGCGGGCGGCCTCGTGCCGGGCGTCGGCGAGCCGCTGCTCGAGCTCGGCGAGCTTGGCGTCGGCCTCGGCCTGCTTGGTCTCGGCCGCGGCCAGCCCGCCCTCGATCGCCTGGGTGCGCTCGGCGTAGGCCTTCTCAAAGTTCGGTACCACGAACTTCCAGATGAGGACGAGCAGGATGAGGAACCAGACCGCACCCAGGATGATCTCCGAGAGGTGCGGGATCAGCGGGTTCAGTTCCTCCGCCGCCCGGATGGAGTCAGTCATGTCTCACCTCGTTGAGGTCTGTGCTTCGGAGTGAACGAGGTCAGATGGCGAAGGCGAGCGCGATGCCGATGATCGCCAGCGCCTCGGCGAGCGCGAAGCCGAGGATCGCGATCGACTGCAGGCGCGACTGCGCCTCGGGCTGGCGGGCGACGCCGTTGATGTAGGCGGCGAAGATCAGACCCACGGCGATGGCCGGGCCGATCGTCGCGACGCCGTAGCCGAGCATGTTCAGAGAGCCTTCCACGGCTTTCCTTTCGTCGAGACGCGCTGGTCGCGTCAGGTGTCGAGTCCTTCAACGGGGCTATGCAGTTGGCTATGCAGTTGTGGGGTCCGCCGCGAGCCGGAGGCGCGTGGCGGTCCGAGGCTCAGTGCTCCTCGGAGACCGCACCGGCGACGTACATCGCGGTGAGGAGGGTGAAGACGTAGGCCTGGAGGAACATCACCAGGAGCTCGAGGGCGCTGACGAGGAAGAACATCAGGAGCGCGCCGATGCCGCCGATGATGTTCATGAACGTCTTGTCGGCCTCGACCAGGAGGTACTCCCCGCCCAGCGCGAAGAGGATCAGCAGCAGGTGGCCTGCGAACATGTTCGCGAAGAGACGCAGCGCCAGCGTGACCGGGCGGACGACGATGTTGGAGAGGATCTCGAGCGGGACGATCAGCACCAGCATCACGCCGCTGACGCCCGCCGGGACCGAGACGTGCTTGAGGTAGCCGAAGAAGCCGTGCCGCTTGATGCCGACGCCGTTGTAGAGCAGCCACGAGAGGATCGCCAGCCCGTAGGCGTAGCCCGAGTGGCTGAACGTCGGGAACTGGACCAACGGGATCATGCCGAAGTAGTTGTTCACCAGCACGAAGGTGAACAGCGCGAAGAGGTACGGCACGAACTTCATGAAGTGCTCGGACCCGATGGAGTCCCGGGCGATGGAGTTGCGCACGCCGCCGTAGACGAACTCGCCGGCGAACTGCAGCCGGCCGGGGACGACCGCCGCCTTGCGCGACATCGCGTAGAAGAGCCCGAAGATCAGCACGACCGACAGGGCCACCATCACCATCGGCTTGGTGACCTCACCGAAGATCGGCGGCAGGTCGAAGTCGGCCGGGCCCGGCGGGGTGAAGCCGTGACCGTCCGCCGCCAGGGGCTTCAGGACGTGGGCGAGGTCGATCAACGCCTTGTCTCCTTCGTCGTGTGCGTCACTGCTCTCCTCGGGACTGGTCGGAGGCGACTCCGAAAGTCTTGAACACCATGAACACTCCGAGCCCGGCCCCGAGGAGGATGCCGACCATCACGAGGAACGAGGTCTCGAGCCACTGGTCGGCGAGCCAGCCGAGCGCGCCGTACAGCAGCACGCCCCCCACGAGGTAGCTGAAGGCCCGCCACGGATCGCCCTGAGGAGACGACTCCTCCGGAGCTGCCGGCGGCCCCTGCTGACTCATTGCGGTCCGGACCCTAGCAGGATGCCGGCTCACGATTCACCACCGGCCCGGGCGGGCGTGCGGGGCAGGTCGTAGAGCGGGATCCGGGCGCGGGCGGCGAGCACCACCTGCACCACCAGCCACGCCAGGACGGTGGCCACGAGGCCTCCCGTCAGCCAGCCGTCGGCGAGCTCCTCCCCCGCCGCCGGGGAGCGCTCGAGCCCCACCAGGACGACCACGACGACCAGGAGCTGCAGCGTGTAGGTCAGCAGCGCCACCGCCAGCGAGGCCGAGGGCATCAGGCCCGCGACGACGTTGACGGTGAAGGCGCCGAACGCGAACACGACGACCGCCAGCACGCTCCCGACCAGGGCGCCGTACGCCGCCCGCTCACCGTCGAGCAGCGCACCCGTGGCCGCGACGGCGAGGCCGAGCGCCAGGCTCCCCACGGCGGCACCGGCGAGCACGCCCGCGCCGCTGCTGCGGCGGGGTGCGCCGGTCTCGCGCGCGCTTGCGGTCTCCATGTGGCGGCCGTTTCTGGGGAGGGATGGTCGCGGTCGTCAGCGGCCCGGCGGGCCGCTCGTGAAAGTTATCACAAAGTGGCCGGACGGCTCACCGTGCGGTCCCCGGCCCGCCCGGAGCCTCGGCTGCCGGACCGTCGGCGGCGCCGAGCAGGCGGGACCCGTGGAGCACCGGCAGCACGAACGTGAGGACCACCGTCACCACGGCCAGGAGGCCGACACCGACCCACACCCAGAGCCCGGTGTAGAGGCTCGCCAGCACCGTGGCGAAGGCGATGAGGGCCGCCCACAGCCACATGATCACGACCGCGCGCCGCTGCGAGTGGCCGATCTCCAGGAGTCGGTGGTGGAGGTGCTGCTTGTCGGGCGCGAACGGGGACCGGCCGGCGCGGGTGCGGCGTACGACCGCGAGCACCAGG
Source organism: Nocardioides ureilyticus (assembly GCF_051280745.1). Lineage (NCBI taxonomy): Bacteria > Bacillati > Actinomycetota > Actinomycetes > Propionibacteriales > Nocardioidaceae > Nocardioides > Nocardioides ureilyticus. The sequence continues at coordinate 82,308 of NZ_JBNCOG010000005.1, forward strand.
TCCAGCAGCGGCACCAGCAGGATGGAGATCGGCAGCAGCACGGGCAACAGGGTCGGCAGCAGGCTCGCCTGCGAGCCCGAGCCGCCCTGGGCGAGCTCGGTGCCGGAGAACTGGCCGGTCAGCGTGACGGCACTGGCCGAGAGCACCAGGCCGATCAGCATCGACCCGGAGTCGCCCATGAAGAGGCGGGCGGGGTGGAAGTTGTGGACCAGGAAGCCCAGGCACGCCCCGGCGAGCGCGACGCTCAGCAGGGCCGCGGTCGTCGCCCGCGAGGCGTCGTTGAGGCGGGTGAGCTCGTAGCAGAAGACGAAGAAGGCCACGGCGCCGATGCCGACCACCCCAGCCGCCAGGCCGTCGAGCCCGTCGACGAAGTTGACCGCGTTGACGGTCGCGACGACGACGAAGCCGGTGAGGAGCGGGCCCTGGACCGGGTCGAGCGCGAAGGTCTCGCCGTTGGTGAGGGGGAAGTAGATGTACTGGATGCCGAACGCGACGAGGAAGCCCGCGGCCAGGACCTGGCCGCCCAGCTTGGTGAGCGCGTCGATCTCGAAGATGTCGTCCAGGACGCCGACCGCGCAGATCATCGCCCCCGCGATGAGCACGATGCCGGCGTCGCGGAAGACGAACGGGCTGCTCAGCGACAGGAACGGCAGCTCCCGCGCGACGAGGTACGCCGCGACCAGGCCGCCGAGCATGGCGAGCCCGCCGAGGTACGGGATCGGCTCGTCGTGCACGTCTCGGTCCCGGACGGCGGCCACCGCCCCGGTCCGCACCGCGATCTCCCGGGCCACCACCGTCAGGAGGTAGGTGACGGTCGCCGCGACGAGGAAGACGAGGAGGTACTCCCGCACTAGGTGCTCGCCCGGCCCTCGTCCGTCAGCGTGGCGCCGAGCGGCTCGAGCACCTCGTTGAGCGCCTCGAGCGAGAGGGCTCCGCGGCGCAGCACGCGCCCCTGGTCACCGGTGACGTCGACGATCGTGGAGGCCTCGCCGCCCGACCCGACGGGACCGCCGTCGATGATCACCGCTACCTCGTCGCCGAGCATCTCCTCGGCCTGGTCGGCGTCCGTCGCCGCCGGCAGGCCGCTGAGGTTGGCCGAGGAGACGGCCAGCGGACCGGTCCGCTCGAGCACCTCCAGCGCGAGGGGGTGGTCGGGCATCCGCACCGCGACGGTCCCCCGGGTGTCCCCGAGGTCCCACTGCAGCGAGCTCTGCTGGTGGCAGACCACGGTGAGCGGACCCGGCCAGAACCGCTCGACGAGAGCCCGGGCGTAGCCGGGCACCCGGACCGCGAGGGCGTCGAGCGTGGTGGCGGAGCTGACCAGCACGGGCGGCGGCATGTCCCGGCCCCGGCCCTTCGCCGCGAGCAGGTCGCGCACAGCGGCCGGGTCGAAGGCGTCGGCCGCGATGCCGTAGACGGTGTCGGTCGGCAGCACGACCAGCTCGCCGCGCTGGACGGCCACGGTCGCGGCCTCCACGGCAGCCTCGCGGGCCTCCTCGGTGTCGGTGGCGTAGCGCTCGGTCACGGGCTCATCTTGCCAGTCGCGCCGTCACGAAGCGCGGGCGACCTGCCAGGTCCCGGTGGTCGCGCACCTCGGTCCACCGACCGGTCGCGGCGAAGACCGCGGGAGCCGACTCCGCCTGCACCTCCGCGTGCTCCGCGGCGACCACTCCCCCGGGCCGCAGCAGCAGCGCGGCCCGGCGCTCGAGGACCCGCATGGCGTCGAGACCGTCGGCGCCCGAGAAGAGCGCGAGGTGGGGATCGTGGTCACGCGCCTCGACCGCGACCGACTCCCACGCCTCGAGCGGCACGTACGGCGGGTTGCAGGTGACCACGTCGACCGTGCCGGCGAGGTCCTCGAACGCCGAGGCGAGGTCTCCCTCGCGCAGGTCGACGCCGGTGCCGGCCAGGTTCCGCGCCGCCCACCGGTGCGCGTCCGGGTCGAGCTCGACCGCGTGCACGGTGGCCTGCGGGACCTCGTCGGCCAGCGCCTTCGCGATGGCGCCCGACCCGGTGCCGAGGTCCACGACGACCGGCGCGGCCAGCGGCGCCGCCTGGTCCACCGCCCACCCGGCGAGCAGCTCGGTCTCCGGTCGCGGCACGAAGACACCGGGCCCGACCGCCAGCTCGACGTGGCGGAACCACGCCCGGCCGGTGAGGTGCTGCAGCGGCTCCCGCGCCGCACGGCGGGCGACCAGCCCGGCGTACCGCTCGGCGGCGGCGTCGTCGACCTCGTCGAGGAGGACCAGCCGGGAGCGATCGGTCCCCAGCACGTGGGCCAGCAGCTCGGCGGCGTCGTGCTCGGGGCTGGCCACGCCCGCGGCCCGCAGCCGGCCCGTGGCGTCGGCCAGCAGCGGGCGCCGCGCGGTCACTGCTCCAGCGCCTCGAGGCGGCCGGCGAGGTCGGCTGCGACGCAGGAGGCGAGCACCGGCTGGAGGTCGCCGTCGAGGACCTGGTCGAGGTTGTAGGCCTTGTAGCCGGTGCGGTGGTCGGAGATCCGGTTCTCGGGGTAGTTGTAGGTCCGGATCCGCTCGGAGCGGTCGACGGTGCGGACCTGGCTGCGCCGGGCGTCGCTCGCCTCCGCAGCGGCGGACTCCTGCGCCGCGGCGAGCAGCCTGGCGCGGAGGATCCGCAGCGCCTGCTCCTTGTTCTGCAGCTGGCTCTTCTCGTTCTGGCAGGAGACGACGATCCCGGTGGGCACGTGGGTGATCCGCACGGCCGAGTCGGTGGTGTTGACGCTCTGGCCGCCCGGCCCGCTGGAGCGGAAGACGTCGATGCGCAGGTCGTTCTCGTCGACGGTGACGTCGACCTGCTCCGCCTCGGGCAGCACCAGGACTCCTGCGGCGCTGGTGTGCACCCGTCCCTGGGACTCGGTCACCGGCACCCGCTGCACGCGGTGCACGCCGCCCTCGAACTTCAGCAGCGCGTACGGCGCCTCGCCCGGCTCGGGGGTGCCCTTCGCCTTGACGGCCACCGTCACCGACTTGTAGCCACCCAGGTCGGACTCGGCGGCGTCGAGCACCTCGACGCGCCAACCGCGGGTCTCGGCGTACCGGGTGTACATCCGCAGGAGGTCGCCCGCGAAGAGGGCCGACTCCTCGCCGCCCTCCCCCGACTTCAGCTCGAGGATCGCGTCCTTCTCGTCGGCGGGGTCGCGCGGCACGAGCAGGTGGCGCAGCCGCTCCTCCGTCTCGGCCCTCCAGACCACGAGCGCCTCCACCTCCTCGGCGAAGGTGGGGTCCTCGGCCGCCAGCTCGCGCGCTGCCTCGAGGTCCTCCTCGAGCCGGTGCCACTCGCGCCACGCCCCGATGACGGCGGAGAGCTGGGCGTAGCGCTGGTTGAGCCGCTTGGCCAGCCGCGCGTCGGCGTGAGTCTCCGGAGCGGCGAGCTGCTGCTCGAGATCGGCGTGCTCGGCGAGCATGCCCTCGACGGCCTCGAACACCGGCACTCCTCCTCGACCTCGGCGGCTCCCGGAGCGCGCACTGCGCGACCGGGGGTGGTGACAAATGACGAGCGCCGGTCCCCGCCCGTGGCGGGGACCGGCGCTCGGGGACAGCTACTTCTTGGCTGCCTTGGCGTAGCGGGCCTCGAAGCGGGCGACGCGGCCGCCGGTGTCGAGGATCTTCTGCTTGCCGGTGTAGAACGGGTGGCACTGCGAGCAGACGTCCGAGCGGATCTGGCCCGACGTGACAGTGCTGCGAGTGGTGAACTGAGCACCGCAGGTGCAGGTCACCTGGGTCTCGACGTACTCGGGGTGGATGTCCTTCTTCATGGTGTCCTCTCAGTCGCCGGGTCGTCCGCCGCGCCCTGCGGCCGGGACGTGAACCGGAACCAGCAACGAATTGTGCCACCGGTCCGAACACCCGACGAATCGTGGTTGTTCCCCCCGGAGGAGCAGCCCCCGCCGATCTCCTCAGCCCGAGATCCCGGACGCGTCGGCGACCCCGGGGACGGGTGGGGCCGCGGTCTCGCCGCCCGGGTCGCCCTGGAGCCGCAGCCCGACGGTGACCGTGGTGCCTGCCCCCTCCTCGGACTCGATCACCATGTCCCCGTCGTGCTTGTGGACGATCGTCTGGACGATCCGCACACCGAGGCCGGTGCCCGCGATCTCGTGGTGCACCGCGTTCGACGCCCGGAAGAACCGCGTGCCGAGGCGGTCGACCTCGGCGGCCGGGATCCCGATCCCGTGGTCGACGACCGCGACCTCCACCCGCTGCAGGTCGCGGGTGAGGGCCACCCCGACCACGCCGCCGTCATGGCTGAACTTGACCGCGTTGCTCAGCAGGTTGAGGAATGCGCGGCTCAGCATCGCGCGGTCCGCCAGCACGTACAGCGGGTCCCGCGGGGCCTCCACCTCCACCCGGATCCCGCGGCGCGCCGCAGTGATCCGGACGTCGGTCGCCGCGTCCTGCACGATCTGGGTGAGGTCGGCCTGCTCCAGGGCCGTTGCCCGGTTCTCGGCCCGCGACAGCGTCAGCAGGTCGTCGATGAGCACCTTGAGCCGCGAGACGTTGCGCCGGGTAGCCTCCAGGATCCGCTCGTGCCGAGGCGCCATCTGGCCGTCGAACTCCTCGGCGACCAGCTCGAGGTAGCCGCTGATGGTCGTCAGCGGCGTCCGCAGCTCGTGGGAGATGTTGGAGACGAAGTCGTCCTTGGCCGTGTCGAGGGCCCGCAGCTCGTCGTGGATGCGCACCTCGACCGCCCGCGCTCGCTCCTGCTGGTCGGCCAGCTCGTTCAACGCTGCGGCGACCGCCCGCACCTCGCGGGGACCGCGGCCACCGGCACGGGCGTCGTGCTCTCCGCGAGCCATCCGGTGCACGACCGCCTCGAGCGACCCGAGGGGAGCGGCGAGCTCCTGCAGGACCCGCCTCCGGGCATGGTGGGTCATCAGCCATCCCACCAGCGCGAGCAGCGCGATCGCGGTGATCGTCCCCCGCAGCCACCACCGCGCCTCGGCCCTCGCCCCGCGCTCGTGACCGTCGAGGGACGCATCGGTCGCCCGGTGGGCCTCGCGGACCTCGGCGAAGAGCCGCTGGCCACGGAGGAACCGGCCAGGTTGGAACGTGCCGGGGCCACCGGGGGCGGCCACGCGGGGGGCGGCGTACCGGGCGATCCAGGCGGCAGCAGCCTCCTCCTGCCGCGCGACCAGCCGCTCCAGCTCGGCGTCCCCGCGCGCGAGCTCGCGCAGCGGCTGCCCGTGCCCCGGCACCCGTTGCAAGGCCTGGCGGTAGCCGTCGACGGTCGCGACCTCGCCGCTGCGGGCGTAGGCGCTCACGGCGACGTCCGCGTCGGTGAGGTCCTGGAGCACGCTCCGGTTGGCCACCGCCGCGGGGTTCAGCTCCTCCAGCAGGTGGTTGACGGCTCGGGTGGAGCCGAGCGTCCCGGCGATCGCGACCGCCGCCGTCAGCACCACCAGCACACCGATGCGGACGACGACCGGCGTGAGCAGCGCGGTCACCGGGCGCCCACCGGGCGACGGCGGCGCCGACCTCGGGGCGTCGCGAGCGGGAGGCGTCACGTCAGCGCTGGAGCGTCAGTGTGCTCGGGCGAGCAGTGCCTCCACCCGGGAGGCGAGCTCCCGCGGGCTGAACGGCTTGGTGATGTAGTCGTCCGCGCCGGAGTCGAACCCGGTCTCGACGTCGGACTCCTGGGCACGCGCGGTGAGGAGGATGACCGGCAGGTCCGCGAGGGCCGGCTCGGAGCGGATCACCCGGATCGCGTCGAGGCCCGAGAAGCCCGGCATCATCACGTCCAGCACGGCGAGGTCCGGCCGGTCGGCTCGGCAGGCCTCGACAGCGGCCGCTCCGTCGGAGACGGCGACGATGTCGTGCCCGAGCGTCGAGAGCTTGAACTCCACGAGCTCCCGGATGTCCACGTCGTCGTCCGCGACCAGGATCCGCGCCACCTGTGCCCCTCCTCGGGTTGTCCCTGCGTGTCAGCCGAGGCCAGCGGCCACCTGCGCGCTCAGCCTAGAGGGTCCTGCGTTGGGCGCGTCGGCGGATCGTCCGCGGCACGCCGGCCCTCACTCCTCGCCGTCGAGCGCCGGGGTCGAGCGCTGCACCTTGGTCAGGAACTCCACGTTGCTCTGCGACCCGCGGAGCCGGCCGAGCAACAGCTCGATCGCCTGCTGCGCGTCGAGGCCGGAGAGGACCTTGCGCAGCTTCCAGACGATCGCCATCTCCTCCTCCCCGAGGAGGAGCTCCTCACGGCGGGTGCCCGACTGGACGACGTCGATCGCCGGGAACAGCCGCCTGTCCGCGAGCTCTCGCCGCAGGCGGATCTCCATGTTCCCCGTGCCCTTGAACTCCTCGAAGATGACCTCGTCCATCTTGGAGCCGCTCTCGACCAGCGCGGTCGCCATGATGGTGAGCGAGCCGCCGTTCTCGATGTTCCGGGCAGCACCGAAGAACCGCTTGGGTGGGTAGAGCGCTGCGGAGTCGACGCCACCGGAGAGGATGCGGCCGCTGGCCGGCGCCGCGAGGTTGTAGGCCCGACCGAGCCTGGTGATGCCGTCCAGGAGGACGACCACGTCGTGGCCCAGCTCGACGAGGCGCTTCGCACGCTCGATCGCCAGCTCGGCGACCATCGTGTGGTCGGCCGGCGGACGGTCGAACGTCGAGGAGATGACCTCCCCCTTGACCGACCGCTCGAAGTCGGTCACCTCCTCGGGGCGCTCCTCGACCAGCACCACCATCAGGTGGCACTCGGGGTTGTTCTTCGTGATGGACTTCGCGATCGACTGGAGCACCACCGTCTTGCCGGCCTTGGCCGGGGAGACGATGAGCCCGCGCTGGCCCTTCCCGATCGGCGCAGCCAGGTCGATGATCCGGCCGACCAGGTCGTCGTGCGCGGTCTCGAGGCGCAGCCGCTCCGTGGGGTAGACCGGGGTGAGCTTGGCGAACTCGACCCGGTTCCGTGCGCTGTCCGGCTCCGCGCCGTTCACGCTGTCGAGCCGGACCATCGGGTTGAACTTCTCCTTGCGCTCGCCCTCCCGGGGCTGACGCACCTGCCCGACGACGGCGTCACCGCGGCGGAGGCCGAACTTCCGGACCATCGAGAGCGACAGGTAGACGTCGTCGGCACCTGGCAGGTAGCCGCTGGTCCGCACGAACGCGTAGTTGTCCAGGACGTCGAGGATGCCGGCGGCGGGCACCAGCACGTCGTCCTCGAGGATCGTGGTGTCCGGCTCGTTGCGCTGACCGCCCCGGTTGCGCTCGCGGTCGCGCCCCCGTCGACGTCGGTTGCGACCGCCGCCCTCGTCGTCGTCACGCTGGTCCTGCTGGCGGTCCTGCTGGCGGTCCTGCTGACGGTCCTGCTGCCGGTCCTGCTGACGGTCCTGCTGACGGTCCTGCTGCCGGTCCTGCTGCCGGTCGCGGTTCCGCTCGCGGCGCCGCTCGCCGTCCTGCTGATCGCCGCCGCGCTGCTGGCGCTGGTCGGCGCGCTCGTCGGGCTCGGGGTCCGCCGACCTCCCCTGCTCGGGCTGCTGAGCGTCCCTCTGCTGCTGGCCACGCTGGCCGCGCCGACCACCCGACTGGTCCGCGGACTGCTCGGCCGCCTGCTCACCCGACTGCCCACCCGACTGCCCACCCGACTGCTCGGCCGACGGCTGGTCGCCCTCGTTGCGCGCCTGTCGACCGCGGGCACCACGTCGGCTCGGCTTCTCGCCCTGCTCGGCCGCCGGTGCCGCGACGGGCGTCGACGCGCCGGACTGCCCCTGGCCGGACTGCCCGGAACCGCTGCCCTGGGCCGCCTTGATGGCCTCCACGAGCTGGGCCTTCTTCATCGTGCCGGCACCAGCGATGCCCATGCCCCCCGCCATCGACCTGAGGTCGGCGATGAGCATCGAGCCGAGCCCGCCGCCGCGCTTCTTCGGGGCGCCACCGGCCTCGGGCGCTGCGGACGGTTCCGTCGTTTCGGTCACGCGAGGTCCTTCAGTATCAGTGCCGGGCCGCAGGTCGCGGTCTCCGACTGCTGGTCAGGGCTTCCTCTCTCCTGGCGACCACCCTCGGGCGGGTACGCGCAGGCGTGGAGACTCCACGAGGATCGAGAGGAAGTGGGGGCAACCGGGTCGTGCCGGACGAGCCAGGCCGTCGCAGCTGCCACGCCGGGACTCGGCGCGGCGCCAATGTACCACCGGCCGGCTGTCGCGAGGCGGAGGACCGGACGGCGGCGCGGGAGGACCGCGAAGGGCCGCCAGGCTCAGCCCAGCACGTGGGCGCCGCGGGTGCTCACGGCCAGCGCGTGCGCGGCCCACCCCTGCGGGCACCGCTCGAGCAGCCGTCGGGTCGTCGCGGGCCGGTCGACGAAGGCGAGCACCGTCGGCCCGGCGCCGGACACGATCGCCGGGACGCCGTCCTCCCGCAGCCGGTCGACGAGGTCGAGGGAGGCCGGCATGGCCGGGCGCCGGTACTCCTGGTGGAGGTAGTCGCGAGTCGCGCGCAGCAGGTGTTCCGGACGGCCGGCGAGCGCCGCCACGAGCAGCGCCGTGCGTCCTGCACCGGCGGCCGCGTCCGCGTGCGGGACCGCGTCCGGCAGCAGCCCGCGCGCCGCCTCGGTCGAGACGCCCTGCGGAGGGACGAGGGCGACCACGGAGATGCGCGGGTCGACCCCGGACCCGACCGTCCAGTAGCCGTCGTCGTCGTGGCCGGAGACGGTGAAGCCCCCCAGGAGGGCGGGCGAGACGTTGTCCGGGTGGCCCTCGATCTCCGCCGCCAGCTGGAAGAGCGCGTCGTCCTCGAGGAGCAGCGCACCACCAGCCACGAGCGCACGGGCCAGCACCAGACCACCCACGATCGCGGCCGAGGACGACCCGAGACCGCGCGCGTGCGGCACGACGTTGGCGCAGCGCAGCCGGATCCCCGGCGGTGCGGCGTCCATCGCGGCGAAGGCGGCCCGCATCGACCGCACCACGAGGTGCGACTCGTCCAGCGGCACGCTGCCCTCGCCGGCGCCGGTCACCTCCACCGTCAACCCCTCGGGCACCACCTCGCCCTCGAGCTCGTCGCGGAGGTCGAGCGCCAGCCCGAGGCTGTCGAAGCCCGGACCCAGGTTCGCAGAGGTGGCCGGGACGCTCACCCGGACGGCGCCCTCGACGAAGCGCGTCACGCCAGCCCGGCGGCCCGGGCGGCCGCCGTCACGTCGGCGTCGATGACGGTGTCGACGATGTCGCGGCCACTCGCGACGTACCCCTCGAGCGCGGTCGCGGTGTCCTTGAGCCCGTGCCCGGTGACGGTGATCGCCACCGTCGCCCCGGCGTAGGACTCCCCCGCCGCGAGCTCCTGCAGCAGCCCGGCGACACCCGCCGCGGAGGCCGGCTCGACGAAGACGCCGTCGTTGCTCGCCAGCTCCCGCTGGGCGGCCAGGATCTGGTCGTCGCTGACGGCCGCGAAGCGACCACCGGACTCGTTCCGCGCGGCCTCGGCCAGCTTCCACGACGCCGGGTTGCCGATCCGGATGGCAGTCGCCTTGGTCTCCGGGTCCGGGAACGGCTCGCCGGTCACCAGCGGCGCGGCACCCTCCGCCTGGAAGCCCCGCATGACCGGCGTCCTCGTGGCCAGCCCGAGCTCGGCGTACTGGCCGTAGCCGAGCCAGTACGCCGCGATGTTGCCGGCGTTGCCCACGGGGAGCAGGTGGTAGTCCGGTGCGTCGCCGAGGAAGTCGACGATCTCGAAGGCGGCCGTCTTCTGGCCCTGGAGGCGGACCGGGTTGACCGAGTTGACCAGCGCGACGGGGTAGTCCCACGCCAGCTGCCGGGCGAGGGCCAGGCAGTCGTCGAAGTTGCCGCGGACCATGACGACCTGGGCGCCGTGCAGGATGGCCTGCGCCATCTTGCCGGCCGCGATCTTGCCCTCCGGCACGAGCACGAGCGGCGTGAGGCCGGCCTTCGCGGCGTAGGCCGCCATCGACGCGGAGGTGTTCCCGGTGGAGGCGCAGACGACCGCCTCGGCGCCCTCGGCCTTGGCCACCGAGATGGCGGCGGTCATCCCGCGGTCCTTGAAGGAGCCGGTCGGGTTGCTCCCCTCGACCTTCAGCCAGACCTCCGCGCCCGTCAGCCCCGAGAGCCACTCGGAGTGGACCAGCGGCGTGCCGCCCTCGCGGAGCGTGACCGCGGGCGTCCGCTCAGGGATCTCGAGCAGGTCGCGGTACTCCTCGATGACGCCTCGCCACTGGCTGGTCCGGGCGGTTGCCGCGTTCACCGGTGCGCTCACTCCTGCTCTCCTTCGACCCGCATGACGGAGGTGACCTCGCGCACGGCGTCCATGCCGCGCAGGTGCTCGACCGTCGCGCTCAGCTGCGCGTCGGTCGCCTCGTGGGAGACCACGACCAGCTGGGCGTCGGCGTCGCGACCCTCCTGGCGCACGGTCTGGATGGACACGCCGTGCTCGGCGAACGCCGTGGCGACCGCCGCCAGCACACCGGCGCGGTCGTCGACGTCGATGGCGACGTGGTAGCGGGTGCGGGTCTCCCCCATCGGCAGCACCGCCCGGTCGGCGTACGCCGACTCGCCGGCGCCGCGGGTCCCCGCCAGGAGGTTCCGCGCGACCGTCACCAGGTCACCGAGGACGGCGGAGGCGGTCGGCGACCCGCCCGCGCCCGGGCCGTAGAACATCAGCTGCCCCGCGGCCTCGGACTCGACGAACACCGCGTTGTAGGCCTCGCGGACCGACGCGAGCGGGTGCGACCGCGGGATCATCGCCGGGTGGACGCGGACGGCCACGGCCTCCTCGCCCCCGTCGGTGGCCCGCAGCTCGCAGATCGCCAAGAGCTTCACGACCGCGCCCATCTCCTTCGCCGAGAGCACGTCGGCGGCCGAGACCTCGGAGATGCCCTCCCGGTGGACGTCGGAGGCGGTGACGCGCGAGTGGAAGGCCAGCGAGGCGAGGATCGCGGCCTTCGCGGCGGCGTCGAAGCCCTCGACGTCGGCGGTCGGGTCGGCCTCGGCGTACCCGAGCTCCTGGGCCTCCTCGAGCGCCTCGGTGAAGCCGGCACCGGAGGTGTCCATCTTGTCGAGGATGAAGTTGGTGGTGCCGTTCACGATGCCCAGCACGCGGGTCACCCGGTCACCTGCCAGCGACTCGCGCAGCGGCCGCAGGATCGGGATGGCACCGGCCACGGACGCCTCGTAGTACAGGTCGCGGCCGACCTTCTCGGCCGTCTCGAACAGCGTCGGGCCGTCCTCGGCCAGCAGCGCCTTGTTGGCCGTCACGACGCTGGCGCCGTGCTCCAGCGCGCTGAGGATCAGCGTGCGCGCCGGCTCGATGCCACCGATCACCTCGACCACCAGGTCGACGTCCTCGCGCGCCACGAGCCCCGCGGCGTCGGTCGTGATCAGCCCCTCGGGCACCTCGACCTCACGCGGCGCGTCGAGCCGGCGCACGGCCACGCCGGCGAGCTCCACCGGCGCCCCGATCCGCGCCTCGAGGTCCCCGGCCTGCTCGAGCAGGAGCCGCACGACCTGCGAGCCCACCGACCCGCAGCCGAGCACGGCCACCCCGAGCCGACGGCGCCCCTGCTCGTGCGCCTGCTTGTCGCCCTCCATCAGAAATCACCCACGTCAGTTGCCAACAGGTCGTCCTCAGTCTCGCGCCGCACGACGACGCGTGCGCTCCCGTCCCGCACCGCGATCACCGGCGGGCGCAGGACGTGGTTGTAGTTCGACGCCATCGACCGGCAGTAGGCGCCGGTCCCCGGCACGGCGACGAGGTCGCCCGGGCGCAGGTCACCGGGCACGAACTCGTCCTTCACGACGACGTCGCCGGCCTCGCAGTGCTTCCCGACGACCCGGCCGAGCACGGGGGCCGCCTCGGACCTCCGGGACGCGAGCGTGCAGGAGTAGTCCGCGTCGTACAGGGCGGTGCGGATGTTGTCGCTCATCCCGCCGTCGACGGAGACGTAGGTCCGGCTGGCGCCACCGTCGAGGGCGACGTCCTTGACCGTGCCGACCTCGTAGACCGTGCAGGACGCGGGGCCCGCGATCGCGCGCCCCGGCTCGATCGACAGCCCCGGCCGCTCGATGCCGAGGGCCCGGCACTCGTGCTCGACGATCGCGGTCATCTCCTGGGCCAGGCGCGCCGGCTCGGCCGGGTCGTCCTGGGTCGTGTAGGCGATGCCGAAGCCGCCACCCAGGTCCATCTCCGGCATCGCGACGCCGAGCTCGGTCGCCACCTGCGCGTGCAGGGCGAGCACCCGGCGGGCCGCCACCTCGAACCCGGAGGAGTCGAAGATCTGGCTGCCGATGTGGCAGTGCAGCCCGCGCAGGTCGAGCTCCTCCGCCGCCTCCACCCGGCGGACCGCCTCAAGGGCGTCGCCCGCGGTGATGGAGAAGCCGAACTTCTGGTCCTCGTGCGCCGTGGCGATGTACTCGTGGGTGTGCGCCTCGACCCCGGGGGTCACCCGCACCATCACCGAGACGCGCGCGTCCTCGTCGGCCGCGATCGCGGCGAGCCGCGCGATCTCCTCGAAGGAGTCGACGATCACCCGACCGACCCCGAGCCGCACCGCACGGCGCAGCTCGGCCCGGGACTTGTTGTTGCCGTGGAACTCGACGCGCTCCATGGGGAAGCCGGCCCGCTCCGCGACCGACAGCTCCCCGCCGGTGCAGACGTCGAGACTGAGCCCCTCCTCGGCGATCCAGCGGGCGACGGCGGTGCAGAGGAACGCCTTGCCGGCGTAGTAGACGTCGTAGTCGGCGAACGCCTCACGGAAGGCGCGGGCGCGGGCCCGGAAGTCCGCCTCGTCCAGGACGTACGCCGGCGAGCCGTGCTCGGCGACGAGGTCCGGCAGGGTCACGCCGCCGATGGAGAGGACCCCGTCGTCGCCCTTGCGCGCGGTCCGCGACCACAGCAGCGGGACCAGCTCGTTGGCGTCGGCGGGCGGGCGCAGCCAGGACGGGCCGCGGAGGGCGCCGGGCGCGTGGGCCCAGCCTGCTTCGTGCGTCATGGAGCCGTGGTCACATCCGTTCCGGGGCGGAGACACCGAGCAGGTCCAGGCCGTTGGCGAGGACCGTGCGGGTGGCGTGGACGAGCAGGAGGCGGGCGCGGTGGAGGTCGGTCGTCTCCTCCTCACCCATCGGCAGCACCCGGCAGCTGTCGTAGAAGCGGTGGTAGGTGCCGGCCAGCGCCTCGAGGTAGCGGGCGACCCGGTGCGGCTCGCGCAGCTCCGCCGCGCTCGCCACCACCCGCGGGAACTCCGCGAGGGCACGGAGCAGCTCGCCCTCCTTCTCGTGGCTGAGCAGGTCGGGGTGGGAAGCCGGCTCCACTCCCAGGTCGCCTGCGTTGCGGAGCAGGCTCGCCACCCGGGCGTGGGCGTACTGCACCGTGAACACCGGGTTCTCGTTGGACTGGCGGGTGATCTCCGCGACGTCGAGCACCAGGGGCGAGTCGGCCGGGTACCGCGCCAGGGAGTAGCGCAGCGCGTCGACGCCGATCTCGTCGGCCAGCTCCCCGAGCGTCACGAGCGTCCCCGCCCGCTTCGACAGCTTCAGCTCCGCCCCGTCGCGGAGGATCTTGACCATCTGGCCGATCAGGATCTCGAGCGTCTGGTCGGGGTCGTCGCCGACACAGGCCGCCATGGCGCGCAGGCGCCCGACGTACCCGTGGTGGTCCGCGCCGAGCAGGTAGATGCACCGGTCGAACCCGCGGGCCCGCTTGTCGAGGTAGTACGCCGTGTCGGAGGCGAAGTAGGTCAGCTCACCGTCGGACTTGATGAGCACCCGGTCCTTGTCGTCGCCGAAGTCGGTGGTGCGCATCCACAGCGCGCCCCCCTCCTCGTAGACGTGGCCGAGCTCCTTGAGCCGCGCGAGGGTCTCCGGCACCGAGCCGGACTCGTGCAGCGACAGCTCCGAGAACCAGACGTCGAAGGTCGTGCGGAAGCGCTCGAGCTGCGCCTGCTGCTCGCGCAGCTGGATCTCGTAGCCCCTGGCCCGCACCACCGCCCGCCGCTCGTCCGCGGGCAGGTCGAAGATGCCGGGGCTGGCCGCCTCGACCGCCTTGGCGAGGTCCTGGATGTAGGCGCCGGCGTAGCCGTTCTCCGGGGTGGGCTCACCAAGGGCAGCGGCGACGATCGAGTCGGCGAAGTAGTTCATCTGGACGCCGCGGTCGTTGATGTAGAACTCGCGCGTCACCTCGGCACCGGCGGCGGCCAGGACCCGGCCGATCGCGTCGCCGAGCACGGCCCACCGGGTGTGGCCGAGGTGGAGCGGCCCGGTCGGGTTCGCCGAGATGAACTCGACGTTGACCCGCTGGCCGGCGAGCGTCTCGGTGCGGCCGTACGCCGGTCCCGCGGCCACGACGTCGGCCGCCACCCGGCCCTGCGCGCCCGCCTCGACGCTGATGTTGAGGAACCCCGGCCCGGCGACCTCGACACCACCGATGCCGTCGGCCTCGCGCAGCCTGGCGGCGAGGAGCTCGCCCAGCGCACGCGGGTTGGTCCCGGCCTTCTTGGCCAGCTGCAGCGCGACGTTGGTGGCGTAGTCGCCGTGCCCCTTCTGGCGCGGGCGCTCCACGGTGACCTCCGCCGGGACACCGTCGGGCAGGGTGAGCGCCCCCTGCTCGACGAGGGCGGAGAGGCCGTCGACGATGGTCGTGGAGAGCTGCGCAGGAGTCACCGGTCAAGACTATCGGCGGGCACCGGTTTCTCTTGCACGGCCGGGGCCGGGTACGGTTCCACCGCGTTCCCCGGCGATCGGGGCGCGCGCAGGCCTCCGTAGCTCAGGGGATAGAGCACTGGTTTCCGGTACCAGGTGTCGCAGGTTCGAATCCTGCCGGAGGCGCCCGGTGATGTCTCAGGACATCGCAGACGACGCGGTGAGCACAGGCGCCCGGGTCCACCCACGGTGGGTCCGGGCTCGTCCACGTCGGCCACGACCCTCGGCCACGTCCCGCCCCGAAGGTCTAGACCGCGCCGCCCAGGTCTGTCGAACCGCGTAACTGCCACCCCAGGACCGCGTTGGCTGGCATAGGCGGCTTTCCCCGGGCCGCCTCCCGGACGGCAGGGCCGTGCCCGACGCCCGGAGCCTCGGACCCCCGGGTCCGGACCACTGGATACCGACGTCGCTCGGCCGGGGAGGGTCGAGCGGCGCACGCTACGGAAGTAGGAACCGTGAAGAAGTCCTTCAGCAGGGCGATCGCCGCCACCGCGGTGAGCGCCGTCGGCATGGCCGGCGCTCTCGTCGCCACCCCCACCGCGACCGCGGACCCGGCTCCGCAGCCCTCCGCCCGCGCGAACCAGCTGACGTCGAGCGGCAAGCTCGAGCGCACCGGCTTCGCCTACAAGGCCGACGTGTTCGGCACCAAGGTCCTCCTCGGCGGCGTGGAGCTCCGCGGCCTGAAGGACGGCTACGCCCAGCAGCGGTGCACCGCGCTCGCCGGCCGCTCGGTCAACCGCGAGTCGATCGTCTCGATCCCCGACGAGATCGTGCCCGAGGGCCTCATCGACATCTCGCTCACCGAGCAGAGCAGCGAGACCTACCGCCTGGGCGACCGCACCGGTGTCCGCGGCATCTCCACGATCGGCGCGATCGAGGTCGGCGGCGGCGAGCTCCCGGGCGTCGGCCCGCTTCCGAAGATCAGCATCAAGGGCCTCACCTCGGTCGCCGATGCCTTCAACCAGGGCGGCAAGTACGGCACCAAGCAGTCCTTCGGCTTCGACGGCCTCGAGATCGACCTCACCCAGGACAACCCGATCTCGGACACCCTCGAGGTCCTCCTCGACACCCTCGGCCTCACCAAGGTCGTCGACGTCCTCGAGGTGACGGTCAACCAGCTGCTCACCACCATCCTCGAGATCGTCCGCATGGGCCTCGGCGACACGATCGTCATCCCGGGCCTGGGCGAGATCGGCCTCGGCTTCACCAAGGGCCAGGCCGGCAAGGACCGTGCCATCTCGGAGGCCTACGCCTTGAAGATCTCGCTGTTCGAGGAGGTGGCCGGCCAGCCGACCAGCCTCCAGCTCGGCCGCGCCCGGACCTACCTCGGCGAGGCCGGCCCGGCCGGTGTCTTCCGCGGCACGGCCACCGGCGCGAACCTGCTCGGCGACCTGCCGCTGGTGAACCTCGGCAACCTCGGCCAGCGCGCCATCCCGTGCGACGGCACCAACGGCCGGGTCGTCACCAAGAAGGCCGGTGACTTCAGCCTCGCCGGCGGCCTCGTCGAGGTCGACGGCGTGACCTACAAGTACATGGGCGACCACCTCAGCAACGGTGGCGCGAAGGCGCTCATCGGCACCACGCTCGGCGCCGTCCGCGTCCCCAGCCTCGACCTGGAGATCAAGGGCCTGTCCTCCCTGGTCAAGCTCCGCCGCCCGGCGCACACCTCGCGGGTCAAGCGACAGGTCGAGACCGACTACCTGCAGATCCTGCACAAGGGCCAGCCGATCAGCCTGAGCCCCGGCCAGAGCCACGACCTGGGTGACGGCAACCTGCTGCAGCTCAAGAAGCTCATCCAGAGCAACCGGTACGGCGTGGGCGTCGACGGGCTGGCGCTGAAGCTGGCGAACATCGGCATCCTGGACCTGGCCACCTCGGCCGGCCGGATCTTCGCCCGCTGACCGAGGCGTCGCGCCGCACCAGTCACCGCGGCAGTCACCGCACCACCTGACGACACCTGCACGCAGAACGGGCCGGCTCCTGGGGGGCCGGCCCGTTCTGTCGTCCGCAGGGTCTCAGCAGCCGCGCAGGTGCGCGTCGGCCCGCGCGCCCGCGCCCCAGCGCCGCGCCTGCGCGACGAACGGGCGCACGATCGAGGCGCCCTTGACGTTGCCGATGGTGCCCTGCACCACGCACGTGGTGACCTTCGCCGGCTGCACGTGGGCGAGCGCGACGGCCAGCCGGTACAGCTCGCCGGGGGGCAGGTCGGTGTGCAGGTGCTGGAGGACGCTGAGCACCCCGCGCTGGAGGAAGCCGGGCTCCTCGGCGCGGGCCCGCACCGTCTGCTGGATCCCCCGCAGGACACGCTGCTGGTTCGCCGAGCGGGCGAAGTCACCGCCGGCCAGGGTCTTGCGCACCCGGGCGAACGCCATCGCGCCGTACCCGTCCAGCTTGATCCGCCCGGCGGCGAAGCCGCGGGGCTTGAGATCGGCGTCGGAGAACGGGCGCGGGTTGGTCACGTGGATGCCGCCGATCCCGTCCACGAGGTCCTCGAAGAACGGGAACCTCGTGACCATGACGTACTGCGGCTGGACTCCGACGAGCGCACCGACCGTGCGCCCCATCAGGTCCGGCCCACCGTAGGTGAGCGCCGCGTTGACCCGCCCGTAGCCGTACCCGGGGATGGGCACCCAGGAGTCGCGCGGCACCCCGATCGCCACGGCCGAGCCCGTGCGGGTGTTCAGGCCGACCAGCTGGATGGCGTCACCCCGGGAGCGGAGCATCGGCTGGCCCGGGCGGGCGTCCGACCCGACGGCGAGGACCCACAGGACGTCTCTGTCCGCGACCGCGACGCCGTCGGCGCGGCGTACCTTGACCAGCTCGACGTCGGTGGGGTGGACCTCCGCGTCGGGGACGACCAGGCCGCCGACGGCGAGGACGCCCGCGAGCAGCGCCGTGCGCCCCGCGCGGGCCATCCGGGAACGGGAACGGCGGGTCATCGGGAGCTCCCCCGGGCCATGTCGTAGCCGAAGACCTGCCAGCCACCGTTGCGCCAGGTCAGGTGGAGGCGGCCGCGGACGCGGTCGCGCCGGGAGACCTGCCCGCGGGTCTGGAAGACCAGGTCGACGGCCGCGGTCACCGCCGACGCACGCCCCCGCGTCGCGAGCACGTCGAGGCGGACGTCGCGCCGACGGACCACGACCTTCCGGACGCGCTGGGCGATGCCGACGTTCGTCATCAGCCGCAGGTCCCGTCGTGCCTCGGCCTTGGCGCCGCTGCTGAAGCCCGGGAAGGCCTTGCGGAAGCCACCGGCCCGGGGGTAGTCACCCCCGACGTACGCCGCGTCGAGCCAGCGGTCGACGGTGGCCGTGACGCTCCGCTTGAGCGGGCCACGGCGGTCGGCCGGCAGCTTGCCCTGCACGGTCCTGATCGTCGTGGTCGTGGGCAGGGAGCCGGGCGGCGCCTCGAGCCGACCGGGACCCGCGTCGCCGCCCTCCCCCGCGCCGCTGCAGCCCACGACGAGGAGCAGCGCGAGCACCGCTCCCACCGCGGCGCTCGACCGGCCCACCGGCTCGCGCCGCGCCGAGCGCGCGCGCCCGGACGGTTGCGTCGACATGCCCGTCCCCCCTCGTCCTCACCGGTCCGCCGCGCCACCCCGGCCACCCCTGCCACCGTGCGCGTGCGGGTCATGCTCACCCGCGAGGGCGGGCGCACGCGAGCCGACGCCAGTGTGCATCGCGTCATACCCGTTCCATCGGCGCCCCGCGCCGGGCATTTGCTTCGTGGGGGGACTAGCCTTGACCCCCGACACCCATCCCCGCGCGCTCACCTGGGAAGAGGCGAAGCAAGTCGTGCCGCAGTCCTCTGGCAACCGTTCCTCCGAGGCAACCTCCGTCCCGGAACCACCCGCTGACTTCGGAGCCAACGAGTGGCTCGTCGAGGAGATGCACGAGCAGTACGAGAAGGACCCCGGAAGCGTCTCGCCCACCTGGGCCCGCTACTTCGAGAGCGGCGAGAACGGCTCCTCGAACGGATCCTCGAACGGCGGCTCCTCGCGCGAGCAGGGCGGGACGACCCAGGCGAAGGCGACCCAGGCGAAGGCGACCCAGCAGGGCGAGGGCCGGACGGCCAAGGCGCCCGAGTCGAAGGCTGAGTCGAAGCCTGAGTCGAAGCCTGAGTCGAAGGCAGCGCCGAAGACCGAGCGCAAGGCCGACCGGGACTCCGGGCCCGCCGCCGAGGGCACGCCGGCGCCGCAGGCGAAGCCGCGGCCGGAGAGCAAGGCGGCCGAGCCGGCCAAGGGCACCAGCCAGCCGATCCCCAAGGACTCCCGACCGGCGGATCCCGCGGCGGCCGACGACGAGCCGTCGTACACCGTGCTCCGTGGCGCCACCGCCCGGACGGCGAAGAACATGGACGAGTCGCTGACCGTCCCCACGGCGACGTCGGTCCGCGACGTCCCGGTGAAGCTGCTGTGGGACAACCGCACGGTCATCAACAACCACCTCGCGCGGGCCCGCGGCGGCAAGGTGTCGTTCACCCACCTGATCGGCTACGCACTGGTCAAGGCCGTCACCTCGATGCCGGAGATGAACAACGGCTTCGACGTCGTCGACGGCAAGCCGAACCTGATCACCCCGGCGCACGTCAACCTCGGCCTGGCCATCGACGTGCCGAAGCCGGACGGCTCGCGCCAGCTGCTCGTCCCGAGCATCAAGGCGGCCGAGGGGATGGACTTCGCCGCCTTCTGGACCGCCTACGAGGACATCGTGCGCAAGGCGCGCGACGGCAAGCTGACCGTCGCGGACTTCCAGGGCACCTCGATCTCGCTGACCAACCCCGGCGGCATCGGCACGAGCCACTCCGTCCCCCGCCTGATGAAGGGTCAGGGCGCCATCATCGGCGTCGGCGCGATGGAGTACCCGCCCGAGTGGCAGGGCGCGTCGGCCGAGGCGATCGCCCGCAACGCGATCAGCAAGGTCATGACGCTGACCTCGACCTACGACCACCGAGTCATCCAGGGCGCGCAGTCCGGCGAGTTCCTCAAGCGGATGCACCAGCTGCTGCTGGGCCAGGACGGCTTCTACGACGAGATCTTCCGGTCGCTGCGGATCCCCTACGAGCCGATCCGCTGGTCCAACGACATCGCGACCAACCACGACGACGAGATCAGCAAGCAGGCGCGGATCCTCGAGCTGATCCACGCCTACCGCGTGCGCGGCCACCTGATGGCCGACACCGACCCCCTGGAGTACCGCCAGCGCTCGCACCCCGACCTCGAGATCGAGACCCACGGGCTGACCCTGTGGGACCTGGACCGCGAGTTCGCGACCGGCTCCTTCGGTGGCGCCGGCCGCCGGTTCATGCGGCTGCGCGAGATCCTCGGCATCCTGCGTGACTCCTACTGCCGCACCACCGGCATCGAGTACATGCACATCATGGATCCCGAGCAGCGTCGCTGGCTGCAGGAGCGGATCGAGCAGCCGCACAGCAAGCCGCCGCGCGAGGAGCAGCTGCGGATCCTGCTGAAGCTCAACCAGGCCGAGGCGTTCGAGACCTTCCTGCAGACGAAGTTCGTCGGCCAGAAGCGGTTCAGCCTCGAGGGCGGCGAGACGACCATCCCGGTGGTCGACGAGATCTGCGAGGCGGCGGCCGAGGCCTCGCTCGACGAGGTCTGCATCGGCATGGCCCACCGCGGCCGGCTCAACGTGCTCGCCAACATCGTGGGCAAGAAGTACTCCCAGATCTTCCGCGAGTTCGAGGGCAACATCGACCCCCGCACCGTGCAGGGCTCCGGCGACGTGAAGTACCACCTCGGCGCCGAGGGCGAGTTCGAGGCCGGGTCCGGCGACAAGATCAAGGTCTCGGTCGCCGCGAACCCCTCGCACCTCGAGGCCGTCGACCCGGTGCTCGAGGGCATCGCCCGCGCCAAGCAGGACGTGCTCGACCGCGGACCCGACTACCCGGTCCTGCCGCTGCTGGTCCACGGCGACGCCGCCTTCGCCGGCCAGGGCGTCGTGGCGGAGACCCTCAACCTCTCCCAGCTGCGTGGCTACCGCACGGGCGGGACGATCCACCTGGTCGTCAACAACCAGGTCGGCTTCACCACCTCCCCCGGCTCGTCGCGCTCCTCGCTCTACGCGACCGACGTGGCCCGGATGGTCCAGGCGCCGATCTTCCACGTCAACGGTGACGACCCGGAGGCGTGCATCCGGGTCGCCCGGCTCGCGTTCGAGTACCGGCAGGCGTTCAACAAGGACGTCGTGATCGACCTGGTCTGCTACCGCCGGCGCGGCCACAACGAGGGCGACGACCCGTCGTACACCCAGCCGCTGATGTACGACCTGATCGAGCAGAAGCGCTCGGTGCGCAAGCTCTACACCGAGTCCCTCATCGGTCGTGGCGACATCACGATCGAGGAGGCCGAGCAGGTCCTGCGCGACTACCAGCAGCAGCTGGAGCGGGTCTTCACCGAGGTGCGCGAGGCGAGCACGCAACCCTCGGAGTGGACCACCGTGCCCGACTACCCGGACAAGCCCGCCGGGGAGGCGCGGACGGCGATCGCCCCGGAGGTGCTCAAGCGGATCTCCGACGCCTACGTCACCCCGCCGAACGGCTTCACCGTGCACCCGAAGGTGATGCCGCAGCTGCAGCGACGCGCGCAGGCCATCACCGACGGGCCCATCGACTGGGGCACCGGCGAGATCCTCGCCTTCGGCTCACTGCTGATGGACGGTCGTCCGGTCCGGCTCGCCGGCCAGGACTCCCGCCGCGGCACCTTCGTGCAGCGGTTCGCCACGATCATCGACCGCACCAACGCCGACGAGTGGACCCCGCTGTCCTCGCTCACCGAGGACCAGGCGAAGTTCCACGTCTACGACTCGCTGCTGTCCGAGTACGCCGCGCTCGGCTTCGAGTACGGCTACTCGGTGGCGCGGCCGGAGGCGCTGGTCCTCTGGGAGGCGCAGTTCGGCGACTTCGTCAACGGCGCCCAGATCGTGATCGACGAGTTCATCACCGCGGGCGAGAGCAAGTGGCGCCAGCAGTCCGGCGTGGTGCTGCTGCTGCCCCACGGCTACGAGGGCCAGGGGGCCGACCACTCCTCGGCGCGCATCGAGCGGTTCCTCACCATGGCGGCCGACGAGGCCTTCGTGGTCGCGCAGCCGAGCAGCCCGGCGTCGTACTTCCACCTGCTCCGTCAGCACTCGCTGGGCGAGCGGCACCGCCCGCTCATCGTCTTCACGCCGAAGTCGATGCTGAAGCGGAAGGAGGCTGCCTCGCAGCCCTCGGAGTTCACCGAGGGGACCTTCCGCCCCTTCATCGGTGACGCCACGGCGGACCCGGACAAGGTCGACACGCTGCTGCTCTGCTCGGGCCGCGTGACCTGGGACCTCATGGTCGAGCGGGCCAAGCAGGAGCAGGGCGAGCGGTTCGCGATCGGGCGGGTGGAGCAGCTCTACCCGCGCCCGATCGACGACATCAAGGCCGAGATCGCCCGCTACCCGCACCTGCGGCAGGTGCGCTGGGTGCAGGACGAGCCGCGCAACATGGGCCCGTGGCCGCACTACCAGCTCAACGTCTGGCCGCACGTCGACGCCGAGGTGGTCGCCGTGACCCGACCGGAGTCGTCGTCGCCGGCCGTGGGCACCGTCAAGCGGCACCAGGCGGAGCAGAAGGAGCTGCTCGGCCAGGCCTTCGCGTAACCGGCCGTGTACTTCACCGACCGAGGCATCGAGGAGCTCGAGCGGCGCCGGGGTGACGAGGAGGTCACCCTGGCGTGGCTGGCCGAGCAGCTGCAGGCGTTCACGGACACACACCCGGAGTTCGAGACCGCCGTGGAGCGTCTCGCCACGTGGTTGGCGAGGCTGGACGATCCCGAGGACTGAGGCGAGGATGAGGGGATGACCGAGACGTCATCCACCTCGTCCTCCCCCGCCGGCGCCCCGTCGTACCCGGAGGCGCCGTGGCAGATGGCCGGGCAGCTCTTCCTGTCGCTCTTCCGGGTGCCCGAGCCGGTCGACGACCTGCGACCGGCCGGCGTGTACGGAGCGGCGTTCGTCTCCTACGAGGAGCCCAGCCCGCTCACCTACTCCGAGCTGCTCGTCGCCCGGCCGGTGCCGAACCCCGCCGGCCGCGGGCGCCGCGTCAGCATCTGTGACATCTGGGTCGACTCCGCCGCCTCGGTGGCCGGCGGGCGGGAGCTCTGGGCCATCCCGAAGGGCCTGTGCGACTTCCGCCTGGAGTCCGAGCGCCGGGGACCGTTCGCACGGACCGAGTGGGCGGCGACCCTCGACGGCCAGCCCGTCGCCAGCGCCCGCTTCACCGATGGCGCCCGGCTCGCGCCGCGTGTGCCGTTCAAGGGCAGCACCTGGCAGCCCGGCATCGAGGACACCGGCGGCCAGGACCGCAGCGCCGTGCTGCAGGGCAGCGCCCAGGCGATGCCGTGCTGGGGTGCATGGGAGTTCGACGCCGACGGGCCGCTGGGGTGGCTCGCCGGCCGCCGTGCGCTCGCGTCGTTCCGGATGCGGGCCTTCCGGATGTCGTTCGGCTGAGCCTGGCCGTGCCCACCCGTCCAGCGCGGCGTCGCGAGCGCCTGCAGCCGGCGCCCGACGTGGTGGCTCGGCTGTCGGCGGCCGCGGCCGCCCTGCCCGGAGCCGTGGAGGAGGACGCCTGGACCGGCGTCCGCTGGCGGGTCCGAGGGCGGACCTTCGCGCACGTCCTGGTCGCCGAGGAGGGCTACGCGTCGTCGTACGTCGAGGCGGTGGGTGGTCCGCTGCCCGCCACGGTGCTGACGTTCCGCTCGTCGGGCGAGGAGCTGCTCGCGCTCACCCACGCCGGCTGGCCGTTCTGGTCGGTGCCGTGGTCGGAGCCGGTCGTGGGGCTCGTGCTCGACGACGGCTCCGGTCACCGACCGGACTGGGGCGAGGTCGCCGAGCTGGTGACCGAGAGCTGGCGGACGTGTGCGCCGCAGAGGCTGGTGCGCGAGCTCGGCTGACGGTCCGTCGGAACGCCTCAGTCGCCGGACGGCCCCTCGGACCGGTCGGCGGGCGGCAGCGCCCGGTCCTCGTGCTCGGCGGCGGCCCGGCGGGCGGCGTCGCGGAGCTCGAAGGCCTCGGTCGCCAGCCCGCCGAGCGCTCCCGCGACGTCGCGGACGGCCCGGGTGAGGATCGTGGCGACCTCGCCCACCGTGGTCGCCGTCGCTTCCACCGCGCCCTGCAGGGCGTCCTTGCGGATCTCGGCCTTGCTGAGGTGGTCGCTCATGGCACCAGTGTGGGCGGTCCGCCCTCAGGCGGCCAGACCGGTACCGGACTCCGTCGTCTCCGTGGGCGACGACGCCTTGCGGTCCGGCAGGGCGAAGCGGCAGATCTTCTTCGCCACGCTGAACAGCTGCTTGCCCAGCGGCCCGGTGTTGTACGGCAGGTCGTAGCGCTCGCAGACCCCGCGGACCTCCTCGGCCAGCTCCGGGTAGCGGCGGGCCGGGAGGTCGGGGAAGAGGTGGTGCTCGATCTGGTGGCTGAGGTTGCCCGTCATCACGTGGAAGAGCTTGCCGCCGGTGATGTTGGCCGACCCGAGGAGCTGGCGGAAGTACCACTGGCCGCGGCTCTCGTCCTCGCACTCCTCCTGGGAGAAGGTGGCGACCCCGGCCGGGAAGTGGCCGCAGAAGATGATGTTGAAGGCCCACACGTTCCGGACGAGGTTCGCAGTCGCGTTCCCCGCGAAGGTCAACGGGAACAGCGGCCCCGTGAGCGCCGGGAAGAGGAGGTAGTCCTTGACCGCCTGCCGCTTGACCTTGCGCATGATCCCGGCGTGGAGCTTCTTGTTCTCCGAGAGCTTCCGCTTGCCGGCCACGAGGTTCTCGACCTCGAGGTCGTGCATGGCCACGCCCCACTCGAAGAAGACCATCAGCAGGAAGGCGTAGAGCGGGTTGCCGAGGTAGTAGGGGTGCCACGGCTGGTCCTCGTCCATCCTCAGGACGCCGTAGCCGATGTCGCGGTCCTTGCCGAGGATGTTCGTGTAGGTGTGGTGGATGTAGTTGTGGCTGTACTTCCACTGCTCGCTCGGGCAGACGTTGTCCCACTCGTACATCCGCGAGTTGAGGCCGGGGTCGCCCATCCAGTCGTACTGGCCGTGCATGACGTTGTGCCCGATCTCCATGTTGTCCAGGATCTTGGAGACGCTCAGGGCGGCGACGGCGAGCGGCCACGCGGGCGGCAGGTAGAACAGCGCGCGGCCGGCGACCTCGAAGGCGCGCTGCGCCTTCACCACGTCCCGGATGTACGCCGCGTCGGCCTCACCGAGGTCGGCCAGCACGCGCTGACGGAGGGCGTCCATCTCCTCGCCGAACGCCTCGAGCTGCTCGGGGGTGAGCCGACCGAAGATCGCGGGCGTGTCCTGCGGGGCCTCGGTGCGTTCGGGGTTCGCGGCGGTGGTCATGGTGGTCCTTTCGTAGCGGGGGTGTGGTCTCGAGACGGTCGCTGCGCGACCTCCTCGACCACCAGAGGTCAGAGGTCGACGGTGCAGTCGCCGACGGGGGCGGAGACGCAGATGCGGACGTCCTCGTCGGGCAGCGAGGACTGCTCCCCGGTCAGGACGTTGCGGACCGTGCCCTCGCTCTTGCGGGAGACACAGGAGAAGCAGATGCCCATCCGGCACCCCGACTCGGGCCTCAGGCCGAGCGCCTCGGCCTGGTCGAGGAGGGTGGCTCCGGTGTTCGCGCCGCTGGCGCCGGAGCGGCTGAACACGACGTCGCCCTCGGCGGCGTCGGTGCCGGCGGCCCGCGGCGGCTTGAAGTACTCCAGGCGCAGCACGGGCGAGGCGCCCCCTCGAGACGGCTCGTCCCTCGCCTCCTCAGGACAGGCGTACGTGCGCTGGACGGCCTCGATGAGCGGCGCCGGTCCGCATGCCCACGTCGGCACGTCGCGATAGCCGGGCACCAGCCGCTCGAGGTACGCCGGCGAGAGCGCCGGGTCGCCGAGCTCGGGATGGAGCAGGTGGACGTCGACGCCGTGACCGGACCGGCGGACCTCCTCGAGCTCGTCGGCGAAGATCTGGTGCTCGGGACTGCGGGCGTAGTGCAGGAAGGTCACCTGGCCGCGGTGGGTGCGCCGCTGCAGCGACCGCAACATCGACATCACCGGAGTGATGCCCGAGCCGCCGGAGATGAACAGGATCCGCTCGGGCACGGCGTCGGGAAGGACGAACTCCCCCTGCGCCTGTGAGAGGTGCACCATGGTCCCGGGCCGGGCGTGCTCGGCGAGGTACCGGCTCACACCGCGCCCCTCGGGGGCGTCCGGGTTGGCGCGGAGGGTGATCGTGAACCGGTCACCGGGGCGGCTGTCCGGGCTGGAGATCGTGAACACCCGCGTCGTCCGCCGGGCGCCGTCGATCTCCACCCCCAGCTGGACGTGCTGGCCCGCACGGTGGCCGCGCCAGGTGGAGGTCGGTTGCAGGGTGATCGTCGCGACCGGCGGGTGGCCGGGCACGTCGACCTCGCGGTGGACGTCGACGACGCGGGCCCGGACCTCGTGGGCGGCCCACATGGGGTTGACCTGCTCGAGGTACCGGTCGACGCCGTGCGGCGAGGCCAGGGCGGCCACGGCCCGGCTGCGGAGGATGGTCGAGGTGAGGCCCATCGCGGGCTCCTTCGCTGGAGGCGATCACTGGGTGAACGACTGTGCACTCATCACTGTGCCCGGAACCCGTGCGACGCTCAACCCCTCACCGGGTGAGCGTGCACACACGTCCACCCAGATGTGACGGAGGCTACGATGACGGGGTGACGGAGACGCGGGTCGAGCGCAAGCAGCGGACCCGACGAGCCATCCTCGACGCCGCCCTCGACCTGTGCGAGGACAGCAGCCTGGTGGCGCTCTCCCTGCGGCAGGTGGCCAAGGAGGTCGGCATCGTGCCGACCGCCTTCTACCGGCACTTCGAGTCGATCGAGGCGCTCGGCCTGGCGCTGGTCGACGAGTCCTTCGTCTCCCTGCGCGCGATGCTGCGCGACGTACGCCGCTCCGAGGGAGCGGTGCGCGGGTTCAGCGAGATCGTCGACGACTCGGTGCGCATCCTCGTGGAGCACGTCCACCAGCAGCGCCAGCACTTCCGCTTCATCGCTCGCGAGCGGGCGGCCGGTCCGCCGGCCGTCCGTGAGGCGATCCGGCACGAGATCGAGCTGTGCGAGCGTGAGCTGGCCACCGACCTCGCCAGGCTCCCCGGCACGGAGCGGTGGTCGGGCGAGGACCTGCGGGTGCTCTCCAACCTCATCGTCACGGCGATGGTCGCGACCGCGGAGGCGATCCTGACGGCCGCGGCACGGCCCGACGTCGAGAAGCAGCTGGCCGAGACCGCCCGCACCCAGCTGCGGATGGTGCTGATCGGTGCGCTGCACTGGGAGTCGCGTCCCTGACGCTCCTCGCGGCCGGGTCGGGCCCCGACCGTCACCCGATCGTCACCCGGCCGTCACCAGGGCTGCTGCAGACGTCGGACGAACTGCCGCGTGCGCTCGTGCGAGGGCCGGACCAGGACCACCTCCGGAGCGCCACGCTCGACCACGACGCCCTGGTCCATGAAGACCACCTCGTCGGCGACCTCGCGGGCGAAGGCGAGCTCGTGGGTCACGATGACCATCGTCCAGCCCTCCTCGGAGAGCTCCTTGATGACGGCGAGCACCTCACCGACCAGCTCGGGGTCCAAGGCCGAGGTCGGCTCGTCGAAGAGCAGCAGCCGCGGGCGCATGGCGAGCGCCCGGACGATGCCGACCCGCTGCTGCTGGCCGCCGGAGAGCTGGAAGGGGTAGGCGTCGGCGCGTTCGGCCAGACCGACCCGGGCGAGCAGCCCGCGGGCCTCCTCCTCCGCCTCGGCTCGTACCCGGCCCCGGACCCGCACCGGTCCCTCGACGACGTTCTCGATGACCGTCAGGTGCGGGAAGAGGTTGTAGTGCTGGAAGACCATCGCGCTGCAGTCGCGCAGGGCGCCGATCTCGCGGCGCCCCACGGGGCGTGAGAAGTCGACGTCCACGTCCCGGCCGACCTCGATCCGCCCGGCGTCGGGGACCTCCAGGCCGTTGAGCGAGCGCAGCACGGTCGTCTTGCCCGAGCCGGAGGGTCCGACGAGCGCGACGACCTTGCCGTGGCCGACCGCGAGGTCGATCCCGCGGAGGACGACCTGGTCGCCGAAGGACTTGCGGAGCCCCGTGACGGTCAGGACCCGACTGCCCCGGAGCTCCGGGGCGGGCGACTCACCGGGCGACTCAGCGGGCGACATGACGTTCGAGCCTCCTCTCCAGGACCGACTGGCCGAACGACAGGAACAGGCAGAGCACCCAGTACACCGCGGCCGCCTCCATGTACAGCACCAGGAACTCCTGGCTGAAGGCCGCGATCTCCTGGGCCTGGCGGAAGAGCTCGGTCACCAGGATGAGCGAGGCCAGCGAGGTGTCCTTGACCAGGCTGATGAACGTGTTCGACAGCGGCGGCACGGAGACCCGCGCGGCCTGCGGGAGGATGATCCGACGCAGCGCGAGCCGCCGCGACATGCCGATCATGTGTGCCGCCTCCCACTGGCCCTTCGGCACCGAGAGGATCGCGGCGCGGATGACCTCCGCGGCGTACCCGCCGACGTTGAGCGAGAAGGCCGCGATGGCGCTCGGCCACGGGTCGATCGTGACGCCGACGGAGGGCAGCCCGTAGAAGATCACGAAGAGCTGGACCAGCAGCGGCGTCCCGCGGATCACCGACACGTAGGCCCGCCCGGTCCCGGAGAGCAGCCTCGACCGGCTCAACCGCATCAGGGCGACCACGAGGGCCAGCACCAGCCCGATGGCGAACGACGCGAGGGAGAGGGGGATCGTCCCGAGCAGCGCCCCGCGGACCAGGGGCCACAGGGACGTGCGGACGAGCTCCCAGTCCATCGCGTCAGCCCGTCAGGTCAGCGCGAGACGTCGTCGCCGAAGTACTTCTCGGAGATCTCGGCGAGCGTGCCGTCCTCGCGCAGCGTCTCCAGCGCCTCGTCCACTGCGGCCACCAGCTCGTCGCTGCCCTGGCGGAAGGCGAAGGCGTTGCGCGCCTCGTCCTCGGTCTCGGCCGCGATCTCCAGCCCGGTGTCGCCCTCGGTCTGCTCCCAGTCGAGGAAGGTCAGCTTGTCGTTGATGGTGGCGTCGACCCGCCCCTGCTGGAGCAGCGTGACCGCCTGCGCCCAGCCCTCGACGTTCTCGATGTCCGCGCCGCTCTCCTTCGCCAGCTCGTACCAGTTGCTGGTGAGGGACTGGGCGGTGGTCTTGCCGGCCAGGTCGTCGAAGGAGTCGATGCTGTCGTCGCCCTCGTTGACCACGACGACGCCCGGGCTGACGGTGTAGGGCTGGGAGAAGGCGTACTCCTCCTCGCGCTCGGGGGTGATCGAGACCTGGTTGGCGATCACGTCGAAGCGGCCCGCCTGCAGGCCCGCGAAGATCGCGTCCCACTGGGTCTCCTCGAACTCCACCTCGACGCCGAGCTCCTCGGCGACCGCCTCCATCACCTCGACGTCGTAGCCGGTCAGGTCGCCGCTGCCACCCTCGTGGAAGGTGAACGGGCGGTAGGTGCCCTCGGTCCCGACCGTGATCACGCCCTCCTCCTGGACCTGCTCCAGGGAGGACCCGGCGGCCGGCGACCCGGAGTCGCTGCCGGAGGCGCCACCGGACCCGCCGCAGCCGGCGAGCGCGAGCGCCGCCGAGGCGAGGGCGGTGGTGAGCAGGAGACGGGAGGAGTGCGTACGTGCGTGGGTCACGTGCGGCTCAGCGCTCCTTCGGTCCCGATCATTCCGGCGGACGGTGCGGGCCGGCTCACACCGAGCGCGGCCCGAGCCGGCGCTCGTGGTCACCTCGGCTGGACGGCGACCTCGGGCAGCACGGCGTCCCCGGGCAGGTCGAGGACGTGCAGCAAAAGGTCGACGACCGTCTCCGGCTGTACCCACGCGGCGGGGTCGTACTCCTTGCCCTCCTGGGCGTGGACCGTCTCCTGCATCGGCGTCGCGGTGCGCCCGGGGAAGACCGACGTCACCCGCACGCCGTGGGCGGCCTCCTCGGCCCGCAGCGCGTCGGCGAGGGCACGGAGGCCGAACTTCGACGCGGCGTACGCCGCCCAGTCGGGCTTGGCGACCTTGCCCGCGCCGGAGTTGACGAAGACCACGGTCCCCCCGGCCGCGCGGAGCGCCGGCAGGGCGCACCGGGTGAGCGCGGCGGGGGCCACGAGGTTGACGGTGAGCTGGTCCTGCCAGGCCGTCACGGAGAGGTCGGCCACGGCGCCGAGCTCCACGACGCCGGCGGCGTGCACGACCGAGTCGAGGCGGTCGGGCAGCGCGAGCGACTCGACGACCGCCGGGTCGGCGAGGTCGGCGACGAGGACGGTGGCTCCGTCGAAGGCGCGGGCCAGCTCCGCGGCGCGCTCCTCATGGCGGGCGACCAGCACCAGGTGGTCGCCACGGGCGTGCAGTGCGGTCGCGAGCCCGGCGCCGATGCCGGAGCCCGCGCCGGTGACCAGATGCGTGCGTCGGGTCGTCGCCGCAGTCGCCGCAGTCGTCGCAGTCGTCGCAGTCGTCGTCCCAGTCGTCGTCACAGCGTGAACACCACCTTGCCGAAGAGCTCTCCCCCGGCCATCGCCTCGAAGCCGGTCCGTGCCTCGGTCAGCGGCAGGACGCGGTCGACCAGCGGCCGGGCGCCGGTCGCGTCCAGCATCGTCACCAGGGCCGCCAGCTCGTGCCGGGTGCCCATCGTCGAGCCGACCACCTGCAGCTGCTTGTAGAAGATCCGGGTCAGCTCGGCGTCGTCGGGCTGCGCGCCGGACGTGGTCCCGGAGATGACGATCGCACCGCCGGGGCGCAACGAGCGGATGGAGTGCGACCAGGTCGCCCGGCCGACCGTCTCCATGACCGCGTCCACCTTGACCGGCAGCCGCTCCCCCGCGGCGTACACCTCGTGGGCGCCGAGCTCGAGGGCCCGCTGCCGCTTGGCCTCGTCCCGGCTGGTCGCCAGCACCCGGAGCCCCGCCGCCCGGGCGAGCACGACCAACGCCGTGGCGACGCCGCCGCCGGCTCCCTGGACCAGCACCGTCTGCCCGGGCGCGAGGCGGCCCCGCGTGAAGAGCATCCGGTACGCCGTGAGCCAGGCCGACGGCAGGCAGGCGGCCTCCTCGAACGACATCGAGGCCGGCTTCGGCACCAGGTTGCGCCGGGGCACGACCACGGTCTCGGCGAAGGTGCCCTGGTGCCGCTCGGAGAGGATCGCGCGCCGAGGGTCGAGCGTCTCGTCGTCGGCTGCGCCGGGGTCGCCGATCACCGCGTGGACGACGACCTCGTTGCCGTCCTCGTCCACCCCCGCCGCGTCGCAGCCGAGGATCATCGGCAGCGCCTCGGCCTTGATGCCGACGCCTCGCAGGGTCCAGAGGTCGTGGTGGTTGAGCGCGGCGGCCCGCACCGTGACCGCCGCCCAGCCCTCGGGGACCGAGGGCACCGGCCGCTCGCCCACCACGAGTGCGGACAGGGGGTCGTCGGGAGCGAAGCGCTCTGCGTAGACGGCCAGCACGGCGGCCCGGTGCCCCGTTCCTCGTCCCGTCAGCGGCGCGCCACGCCGTCGCGGCGTGCGGCCTCGGCCACAGCAGCGGAGACGGCGGGGCCGACGCGGGCGTCGAACGGCGAGGGGATGATGTAGTCCTCGGTGAGCTGGTCGCCCACGAGGTCGGCGAGGGCGTCGGCGGCCGCGAGCTTCATGCCCTCGGTGATCGCGGTGGCGCGGACGTCGAAGGTGCCGCGGAAGATCCCCGGGAAGGCCAGCACGTTGTTGATCTGGTTGGGGAAGTCCGAGCGGCCGGTCGCCACGACCCGCGCGTGCCGGTGCGCGACCTCGGGCAGGACCTCGGGCGTCGGGTTGGCCAGCCCGAAGATGATCGCGTCGTCGGCCATGGTGGCGACGTGCTCCTCGGGGACCGTGCCGCCCGAGACACCGATGTAGACGTCGGCGCCGACCAGCGCGTCGGCGAGCGTGCCGGAGCGGCCCGTGACGTCGGCGGTCAGCTCGGCCACGACCTTCTTGACCGGCGTCAGGTCCCCGCGGTCGGAGCTGAGCACGCCCTTGCGGTCGGTGACGGCGAGGTCGGTGATGCCCGCCTCGAGGAGGATCCGCGCGACCGCGACGCCCGCGGCGCCGGCGCCGGAGATGACCACCCGGGTCTCGGCGGGGTTGCGGCCGGTGAGGCGCAGCGCGTTCTTGAGCGCGGCCAGGGCGACGACCGCGGTGCCGTGCTGGTCGTCGTGGAAGACGGGGATGTCCAGGCGCTCCTTGAGCCGGTCCTCGATCTCGAAGCAACGCGGAGCGGAGATGTCCTCGAGGTTGATGCCGCCGAAGCTGGGCGCCAGCCGCGCCACGGTCTCGATGATCTCCTCGGTGTCGGTGGTGTCGAGGCAGATCGGGACGGCGTCGACGTTGCCGAACTGCTTGAAGAGCACCGCCTTGCCCTCCATCACGGGCATCGCGGCCGCAGGCCCGATGTCGCCCAGGCCGAGCACCGCGGTGCCGTCGGTCACGACCGCGACGGTGTTCGGCACCCAGGTGTAGTGCTGGGTCATCGAGGGGTCCTCGGCGATGGCCGTGCACACCCGTGCCACTCCTGGCGTGTACGCCATGGAGAGCGCGTCGGCGCCGTCGAGCTCGACGGTCGACACGGTCTCGAGCTTGCCGCCGACGTGGAGGTCGAAGACCGGGTCACCTGCGAGCGGGTGGTCCGGACTGGCAGCCTCGGGCGCCTCGGGGGGCTCGGTCGTCTCAGGTGCTGACATGGGTTGCACTCTGGCACAGCGGACTCCGGAGCTGCCTGGTGTCCACGATGGTGTGGGTCACAGCCGCCGGGGGCGCGGCCACAGCCGCGCCACGGCGACCGCGAGGACGTCGCGGTCGTCGACGGGGCCCCGGTGGCGGGAGTCCACGCCTCGGTCCGGGTCGTCGCTGAGCAGCCACCAGCCGGCCCCGCCCGCTGCCGTCGTACGACGCTCGACGGCGCGCTTGACCGCGACCGTGCCGTCGGGGAACCGGGCCACCACGACCCGGCCCTCGCGCGCGCCGGCGCCGTGCCGCACGAGCAGCCGGTCCCCCGGCTGGAGCGTCGGCCGCATCGAGTCGCCCCGCACCACCGCGAGGCCGATCCGCCGGGCCCGGGAGCTCGGCCGACGACCTGCTCGCCCCGCTCCTGACACGCGGAGTAGTGTCGCAGGCGGTTCTTAGGAACGACCCATCAGCCATGTGAGAGGACGGCAATGTTCGCGCGACTCTTCGCCCCCACCATCGAGGTCTCGGCCCACTGCGACCTGCCCTGCGGCGTCTACGACCCCGCACAGGCCCGCATCGAGGCCGAGTCGGTCAAGGCCATCATCGCCAAGGTGGCCGACAACGACGACCCGGACTTCCGCGTCCGGGCGGCGCTCATCAAGGAGCAGCGCTCCGAGCTGGTCAAGCACCACCTGTGGGTGCTGTGGACCGACTACTTCAAGCCCCCGCACTTCGAGAAGTACCCGCAGCTGCACCAGCTGATCAACGAGGCCACCAAGCTC
This sequence comes from Nocardioides ureilyticus, assembly GCF_051280745.1. Lineage (NCBI taxonomy): Bacteria > Bacillati > Actinomycetota > Actinomycetes > Propionibacteriales > Nocardioidaceae > Nocardioides > Nocardioides ureilyticus. The sequence goes on from NZ_JBNCOG010000005.1 coordinate 115,462, forward strand.
GCCGGCGGTGGCGGCGGCACGAAGGCCGTCTTCGACGCCGAGGTCGCCGACCAGCTGCTGGAGAAGATCGACCAGATCGCCGAGATCTTCTGGGAGACCAAGAAGGCGTGAAGCACGAACGCTGAGGCACCAGCCTCACCGGTCACCACGGGGCCGGTCACCGGGACACGTCCCGGTGACCGGCCCCGACCACTATGGTCGAGCCCGAGCCCCCCGACGAAGGACGACCACATGCACCCCACGGCCCCCGGTCACCCCCAACGCCGCGCCGACGTCGAGCTCCGGGTGCCCGCCGACGGCGCGTACGTCTCGGTGCTGCGCACCACGGCGGCCGGGCTGGCCGCCCGCCTCGACTTCACGATCGACGACATCGAGGACCTCAGGATCGCGGTGGGGGAGGCCAGCGCGATGGTCCTGCCCGAGGCCGATCCCGGGTCGGACATGTACTGCCAGTTCTGGCTCGGGGGAGGCGAGCTCACCCTCGCGGTCGCGGTCGAGTCGGAGACGGCGTCGTCCCCGGACCACCAGCCCGACTACCAGAGCTTCGCCTGGCAGGTGCTCACCACGCTGGCCGCGAACGCGTCGGCCGCCGCGGCGGAGGGCCGGTTCGGGGTCGTGATGACCATGGCCGCCATGGACCTGGGAGACACCCTCCTGACGCAGGGGACCGCTGCCGGTGATGCTGGCGGAACAGCCCGCTGACATGGATGCGCCCAGCACGTCCGACGTCGTCGCGGCGCAGACGCCGTCGACCGGCATCGAGCTGACCCGCCGGCGCAGCGCCGAGCTCTTCGTCGAGCTGCACGCGGCCGGGTCCCCGGAGCCGGCGCGCGCGCGTGCTCGCGACGAGCTGGTCGCGCTCCACCTCCCGCTGGTCGAGCACTGTGCGCGCCGGTTCCGCAACCGCGGGGAGCCGCTGGAGGACCTGGTCCAGGTGGGCACGATCGGGTTGATCAAGTCGGTGGACCGGTTCGACCCGCAGCGCGGCGTCGAGTTCTCGACCTATGCGACGCCGACCGTGATCGGCGAGATCAAGCGCTACTTCCGGGACAAGGGCTGGGCGATCCGCGTCCCGCGGCGCCTCCAGGAGCTCCGGATGCAGATCGGCTCCACGACCGCGGAGCTCACCCAGGCGCTGGGCCGCTCCCCCACGCCGCGGGAGCTCGCCGAGGCGATCGGCTGCACCGTCGAGGAGATCGTCGAGGGCCTGGAGTCGAGCAACGCCTACTCGACGCTCTCCCTCGACGCCAGCGACGACCACGACGACGGCGCCGCCTCGATGCTCGACGCCATCGGGGTGGACGACGCCAACCTCGAGCACGTCGAGATCCGCGAGTCCCTCAAGCCGCTGCTCGACCGGCTCGAGCCGCGGGAGAAGCGGATCCTGCTGCTGCGCTTCTTCAAGAACATGACCCAGTCGCAGATCGCCGAGGAGATCGGCGTCTCCCAGATGCACGTGTCGCGGCTGCTCAGCCGGACCCTCGTGCAGCTGCGCACCTCGCTCGAGGCGCACGACGACTGAGGCGCACGCACGCTCCGGTCACGAGTCGGCGGACCGGGAGCCGGTCGGGTCGTCGACCAGCGCCTCGGTGCTGGCGGGGTGCAGCAGGCCGGCGAGCACGACGAGCGCCGTGACCGCGAGCCCGATGGCCACCAGCGTGGTGGGGTCACCGCGGAACGACCACGCGACGCCGAGCTGGATCAGCTGCGCCAGCACCGCAGGGGACCGCGCCCACGTGGCGAGCCGCCGCAGCCCCCAGGCGCAGACCAGGAGGCCGACGCCGCACAGCGCGAAGAACACCGTGGTGGTGATGCCCATCGTCAGGCGCTGGAAGGAGAGGTTCGCCAGCTCCGCCACGGCCAGCAGCGTGAGCACCACGCCCTGCACGGCGACCAGGGAGGCGGCGACCGTCAGCGGCGCCGGCACGGAGGTCTGAGGAGAGGGTCTGCTGGGCACCGGACGAGCCTAGCGATCGGCGCCCCCGGGACGCCCTCGCGTGTCTGTGACGGAAGAGACCATCGCAAACGCTTGTATAACGTTCCAAAGATTGCCACGCTGGGCACTCGCTCGTGAACGCGTTCACTCGCCGTCCCCGCACGGGCCCCGCAGGCTTGCGCCGCCCCTGGCCTGCACGTACGTAGTAGAGAGTAGGGATTCCCCAGCCATGGATTGGCGCCACCGTTCGGCGTGCCTCGACGAGGACCCGGAGCTGTTCTTCCCGATCGGCAACACCGGTCCGGCCATCCTCCAGATCGAGGAGGCCAAGCAGGTCTGCCGACGCTGCGAGGTGCGCGAGCAGTGCCTCGCGTGGGCGCTCGAGGCCGGCCAGGACCACGGAGTGTGGGGCGGCCTCAGCGAGGACGAGCGCCGCGCACTCAAGCGCCGCAACGCCCGCGCCCGCGTCCGCACCGCCTGATCCACGGCTGATCCACGGCTGACCCCGGCCGTCTGCCGAGTCGCCCTCGGGGTGGCGATCAGGCAAGCGGCACGTCGAGCACGACCCGGGTCCCGCGTCCCCTGGGCACCGCGCCGAGCTCGAGCCGACCACCCAGCTCGGACTCGACGAGCGTGCGGACGATGGAGAGCCCGAGGTTCGTCGACCCGTCCAGGTCGAAGCCCTCGGGCAGCCCGCGTCCGTCGTCGTCGACGGTGAGGTGCAGCCGGCCGACCGTGCGCCGTACGGTCACCACCACCTGCCCTGCGGGGGCGAGGTCCTCGCCGGCGTCGTTCCCGTGGTCCGGCTGGCCCGGGTCACCGTAGCCGTGCTCCACGGCGTTCTGCAGCACCTCCGTCAGCACCATCGCCAGCGCGGTGGCCGCCTCCGACGGCAGGCTGCCGAACTCGCCGTCGCGCACGACGTGCACCCGGCGGCCGACCATGCTGACGTCGGTCACCATCGTGCCGAGCCGCTCCGCGATCTCGTCGAAGTCGACGGTCTCCTCGACCGCCTGGCTCAGGGTCTCGTGGACGATGGCGATCGAGCCGACCCGGCGCACGGCCTCCTCGAGGGCGAGCTTCGCCGCCTCGGAGTCGATCCGCCGGGCCTGGAGCCGCAGCAGGGCCGCGACGGTCTGCAGGTTGTTCTTCACCCGGTGGTGGATCTCCCGGATGGTGGCGTCCTTGGTCACCAGCTCGCGGTCGCGCCGGCGCAGGTCGGTGACGTCGCGGACCAGGACCAGCGCCCCGATGTGACGGCCGTCGGGGCGCAGCGGCACCGAGCGGATGATCAGCGAGACGGTGTCCGTCCCGACCTCGGTGTCCCGGTGGGCACGCCCGCCGAGGACCGCGCTCAGCGTCTCCTCGTCCGGTCGGCGGCGGGGCGGCACGAGGTCACGGGTCAGGTCCGCCAGGGAGAGGCCGGTGAGGTCGCCGGAGAGGCCCAGGCGGCGGTAGACCGACAGGGCGTTGGGGCTGGCGTAGGTGACGGTCCCGGCCGCGTCCACGCGCAGGAAGCCGTCCCCCACCCGGGGCGAGTCGGCGTGGTCACTGCGCTGGCCGGGCGCGGGGAAGTAGCCCTGCGCGATCATCTGGGTGAGGTCCGCCGCCGTCTGGAGGTAGGCCAGCTCGAGGCGGCTGGGCGTCCGCACGCCGAGCAGGTTGGTGTTGCGCGAGACCACGGCGATGACCCGCCCACCGTGGCGCACCGGGATCGTCTCCACCCGCACCGGCACCTCGCCGCGCCACTCGGGGTCACCCTCCCGCACCAGCCGGCCCTCGGCGTAGGCGGCGTCGAGGAGCGGGCGCCGGCCGCGCGGCACGAAGGTGCCGACGACGTCGTCGACGTACGCCGTGGGGCCGGTGGTCGGCCGCATCTGCCCACCCGCCCAGAAGCCGGCGCCGCTCGCGTCGGGCAGCCAGAGCACCAGGTCGGCGAAGGAGAGGTCGGCGAGGATCTGCCAGTCCGCCTGCAGCAGCTGGAGCCACGCGACGTCCTCGAGGCTCAGGTCGGTGTGACTTCGCACCAGATCGGCGAGGGTCGGCACGACTGGTGACCTTACCGACGCGCGGGAACTCTTCCCACAGCGCCAGCCTTTGGCAGGATGACCCCCATGTCGGGGCAGTACTGGAAGCAGGTCCATGCGCAGGGGCTGGAGGTCCCCGCGGACCGCCCCCTGGACGACCTGACCGCGGAGCTGACGGTCATGCTCGGGGACGCCGATCCAGAGCTGCGCGACGGCACGGCGTACCCAGCACTCGCCACCTGGGTGAGCCGGGGCGTCTACGACGAGCTGCTCTCCGGCCTCGGCGACGGGATGGCCGCCGGCCTGCGCGTGGGCATCGGGGAGGTCGGCACGGACACCGTCTTCCGCCGCAGCTTCTCCGCGCTCGTGCTCGCCGAGTGCCTGGCCCGCGACAACGCGCAGGGGCTGCTGCCCGCCGGCAAGGTCCTGGAGTGGGGCGACTGCCTGGCGACTTGGCTGCTGCGCGAGCAGGACACCCGCGGCTGGGTGCCCGGCAAGGGGTGGGCCCACGCCGTTGCCCACGGCGCGGACGGCCTCGCCGTGCTCGCCCGGTCGCCGCACGTCGGCATGGCGGAGCTCACCGTGCTGCTCGACGTGGTGGCCGACCGGCTGCTGCTCCCCGTCGACCACCTCTTCGTCAACGGCGAGGCCGACCGGCTCGCCGGCACGACGATGGCCGTGCTGCGGCGCGACGCGGTGCCGCTGCAGGTGCTCGAGCCGTGGGTCGCCCGGATCGCCAACGCCGCCGCCCGCTCGTCGTACGACGGGCGCGACCCGCACCTGGCCAGCGGCAACGCCGAGGCGTTCCTGCGGGCGCTCTACCTCCAGCTCGCCCTCGGGCCCAACCCGCCCGCGGTCCGCTCCGACCTGCTGCTCGTCGTGGTGGACGCGCTGCGCCACACCAACCCGGCGCTGCAGGCGTCCGCCTGAACCGTCGCCGGCGCGCGGACCTGCCGGATCCGGCCGCGTCCCGGCCCGCGAAGCGCCGGGGGCGCATAGTGTCGGAACCATGAGCGACGCCGAGACCGAGACCTGGCCGGACCCGACCGCCGACGTGCCCGTGCCCGAGGGGCACCTGAAGGGGCACGCCGGCGAGCTCGCCGTCGCCGTGGCCCGGGCGCACGGCGTGGAGACGATGTTCACCCTCTCCGGCGCCCACGTCTTCCCGCTCTACGACGGCGCGGTCAAGGCCGACCCGCCGATGCGGCTCCTCGACGTGCGGCACGAGCAGACCGCGGCCTTCGCCGCCGAGGCGACCGGCAAGCTGACCCGGGTGCCGGGCCTGGCCGTGCTCACGGCGGGTCCCGGCGTCACCAACGGCGTCAGCGCGATCGCGCAGGCCCAGTTCGCCGGCTCCCCGATGGTCGTCGTGGGCGGTCGCGCGCCGCAGAACCGCTGGGGAAGCGGCAGCCTCCAGGAGCTGGACCAGCCGCCGATCGTGGCCTCGGTCTCGAAGTCGGCGCGCACGCTGATGACGGCCGCCGACGTCTCCCCCGGCCTGGACGAGGCGTTCACCGTCGCCGGCTCCTCGCACCGGGGACCGGTCTTCGTCGACGTCCCGATGGACGAGCTGTTCAACCAGGCGATCAGCCCCGCCGCGGCGGCCGCGGTGCCGCGCGGCGCCGAGCCCGACGGCGACGCCGTCGCCCGGGTCGTCGGCCTGCTGGCGCAGGCGGCCCGCCCGGTGCTGGTCCTGGGCACCGACGTGTGGGCCGACCGCGCCGAGGAGGCCGCCCTCCGCCTCGTCGAGGACGCAGGTCTCCCGACCCTCACCAACGGCATGGGCCGCGGCGTGGTGCCCGGTGGTCACCCGCTGCTGGTCACCAAGGCCCGCGGGCAGGCCCTCAAGGAGGCCGACCTGGTGATCGTGGTCGGCACCCCGCTGGACTTCCGGCTCGGGTACGGCGTGTTCGGCGACGCCCAGGTGGTCCACGTCGCCGACTCCCCCGGCCAGGTCTCGGGCCACGCCACGCTCGCCGAGTCGGTCGCCGGCGACCTCACCACCATCCTCTACGGGCTCCGCGCGGGCCTCGAGCACTCCTCCCGGCGGCCCGACTGGAGCGACTGGGTCTCGACGTTGCAGGACACGGTCCGCGCCGGCGTCGAGCGCGACCGTGCGCTGCTCACGGCGGAGGCGGACCCGATCCACCCGGCCCGGATCTATGGCGAGCTGGTCCCGCGGCTGGCCGACGACGCCGTCGTCATCGGCGACGGCGGCGACTTCGTCAGCTTCGCCGGCAAGTACGTCGAGCCGCAGCGGCCCGGCTGCTGGCTCGACCCCGGCCCCTACGGCTGCCTCGGCGCCGGGCTGGGCGCCGCCATCGCCGCGCGGATCGCGCGGCCGTCCTCGCAGGTCGTCCTCCTCCTCGGCGACGGTGCGGCAGGCTTCTCGCTCATGGACGTCGACACCCTCGTGCGCCACGGGCTGCCGGTCGTCATGGTGATGGCCAACAACTCCGCCTGGGGCCTGGAGAAGGGCCCGATGCAGATGCTCTACGGCTACGACGTCGCGGCCGACCTCGCGCCGCGCACGGCGTACGACGAGGTCGTGAAGGCGCTCGGCGGCGCCGGCGAGACCGTCACCGACCCCCGCCAGATCGGCGCAGCCCTCGACCGGGCGTTCGCCGCCGACGTGCCGTACCTGGTCAACGTGATCACCGACGTCGACGCGGCCTACCCGCGCGCGACCTTCGGCATCTGAGGGTGTCCGACCTCCGGTTGCGGCGGGCGACCCGCGACGACCTCGACGCGGTCGGCCGGGTCACCGTCGCGGCGTACGAGCCGTTCCTCGACGGCGCCGACGACCCGTACCGGGAGCAGCTGGCCGACGCCGCCCGCCGGGACGCCGAGGCGGAAGTGTGGGTGGCGACCCCGGCCGACGCCGAGGAGGTCCTGGGCGCGGTGACGATCTGCCCCGAAGGATCGCCGTGGCGCGAGGTCGCCGCAGCCGGCGAGGGCGAGTTCCGGATGCTGGCCGTCGCGCCGCACGCGCAGCGCCGCGGCGTCGGCGAGGCGCTGGTGCACCTCGTGCTCGACCGGTTCCGCGAGCAGGGAGCGAGCGCCGTCGTGCTCTCCAGCCTCGCGGAGATGGCCGGCGCCCACCGCGTCTACACCCGCCTCGGCTTCGTCCGCACCCCGGACCGCGACTGGCGGCCACGCCCGGAGATCTCGCTGATCTGCTTCCGCAAGGACCTGGAGGACTGATGGACGCCACGCTCCGCTTCACCGTCGGTGACGACGACACCGCCGTCGCCGTCGGGTCCGGCTCCCTGCCCGTGCTCGGCACCCCTCGGGTGCTCGCCTGGTGCGAGGCCGCGACCTGTGCGGCGATCGACCCGGCCCTCGGCGAGGGTGAGACCTCGGTCGGCACCCGGGTGGCGCTCGAGCACTCGGCCGCCAGCCCGGTCGGGCAGGTCGTGGAGGTCACCGCGACCCGGTCGTACGTCGACGGCCGGCTGCACCGGTTCGAGGTGGCCGCCCGGCACGTCGACGACGGTGCGCCGGCCAAGGTCGTCGCGACCGGCGAGGTGACCCGGGTGGTCGTGGACGGCGAGCGGTTCCTGCGCCGGGTCCTGCCGGGCTGATTTCGTCCGGCTGATTTCGCCGGGCTGATTTCGCCGGGCTGATTTCGTCCGGTCGGGGCGGATCTGGGAGACTGGCCGTTGGCCCCTCGTGGGCGACGTACATCGATCCAGGAGGACACCATGGGCAAGACCGGCCGCAAGCGCCGCGCTCGCAAGAAGAAGGGCGCGAACCACGGCAAGCGCCCCAACGCCTGAGCGCAGGCAGACGCACTGGACCCCCGAGCCATCCGGCCGGGGGTTCACTGCTTCCCGGGGCCACCACCGGCCCCCGGACAGCCGCTCCCAGCCATGTAACGCGACGTCCGCCGCACTACCCGCACGTTGCAACGTGCGGGTAGTGCGGCGAACCTGTCGTTACATGCTCGGTGCGCGCCCGGCCCGGAGCGGGTCCGAGCCGAGGCGACCGCCGGGGTCAGCCCTCGACGATCCGGACCTGCACCTCGCGGATGCGCAGCATGACCCGCTCGCGCAGCTCGGCGGGGGCCGGCTCGGCGCAGGAGCGCGCGACGACCGACTTCACGGTCCGCTGGAGGTCGTACTTCTCCAGGCACGGGTTGCAGGTGTCGAGGTGCACGCGGACGGCGGCGCAGTCGGCCTCCGCCAGCTCGTTGTCGATGAAGTAGACGATCTGCTCGAGGTAGTCCGCACACTCCTGCGGGTCCACGTGCTCGTGGCGGCGCTCGTTCATGCCTTGCCCCCCTCGCGGCTGACGGTGAGCAGGTCGTTGCTGCGGACGTAGTCGGAGAGCATGTCGCGCAGCTGGCGCCGGCCGCGGTGCAGCCGCGACATCACGGTGCCGATCGGCGTGTCCATGATCTCGGCGATCTCCTTGTAGGCGAAGCCCTCGACGTCGGCGAGGTAGACGGCGAGCCGGAACTCCTCCGGGAGCCGCTGCAGCGCGTCCTTGACCTGCGAGTCGGGCAGGTGCTCGAGCGCCTCGGTCTCGGCGGACTTCAGCCCGCTGGAGGTGTGCGACTCGGCCCGCGCGAGCTGCCAGTCCTCGACGTCCTCGGCCATCGACTGCTGCGGCTGGCGCTGCTTCTTGCGGTAGGTGTTGATGAAGGTGTTCGTGAGGATGCGGTAGAGCCACGCCTTGAGGTTGGTGCCCGGGCGGAACTGGTGGAAGGAGGAGTACGCCTTGGCGAACGTCTCCTGCACCAGGTCCTCGGCGTCAGCGGGGTTGCGCGTCATCCGCATCGCGGCCGAGTAGAGCTGGTCGAGGAACGGGAGCGCATCCCGCTCGAAGCGCAGCGAGCGCTCCTCCTCGGTCTCGGTGGCGACGTCGACGGGCGCACCGCTCGCGGTGGCGTCGGTCGCGGTCTCGGCGTCGAAGGGGTCAGTGACGGAGTCAGTCATCACCGGCCAGCCTACTGGCGGACGTTCCATCAGCACGGTCACGGGAAGCAGAACAGCTCACCGGGCCCCCTGATTCCCCGTCACCTCGCGGACCAGCCACTCCAGGGTGCACTCGACCACGAGGTCCATCGCCTCCTCCTGGCTCAGCGGGCCGCGGGCGGGGACCCTCAGGCCGTGGTCCGCACCGGGTACGACGCTCATCTCGACGTCGGCCGGGAACTCCTCGGGCCGCCCCATCGTGTCGCGCTCGCCCTGGACCACCAGCGTCGGCACGCCGGCGCCGGTCAGCTCCTCGAGCCGCGACTTCTCCGGCTTCCCCGGCGGGTGCAGGGGGAAGGAGAGCGCCAGGCACGCCACCGCGCCCAGTTGCCGCGCGCACCGGGCGGCGGAGCGGGCGCCGGCCGAGCGGCCACCGACCACCAGCGGCGTCCGCACCCGCAGCTGGTTGGAGGCGGCGACCAGGCCCTCGTCGAGGGTCCGCGCCGGGGTCGCGATCCGGCGGCCCGCGACCCGCCACGGCTGCTCGAGCCGGACGACGGTGAAGCCGTGCCGCGGCAGGTGGCGGGCCAGGGCGGCGAGATCGCGCGCCTCGATGCCGCCGCCGGCGCCGTGGCCGAGCAGCAGCGTGCCCATCGGCCGCGCCGCCCGGTCGCTCACGAGCCGGGCGGGTCCGTGCGGGGTGTCGACGACCCGCTCGTGCCGGATGCTCACGCGCCGGCCCCCTCGAGCGGCGGCACCTCGTCCAGCGGCAGGGGGGCCACCAGCTCGGGACCGTTGTTGCGGACGTTGCTCACCGCCCGGGAGACGGGGTACGCCTCGAGCGCGCCGGGCGCGGCGGGGACCAGCAGGTCCAGCAGCGCGTCGCGCGGCGCCGTCGGGTCGAGCCAGGCCGACCAACGGTCCGGCGCCACCATCAGCGGCATCCGGTCGTGGATCCGCCCGAGCTCGTCCTCCGCGTCGGTCGTGATGACGGTGCAGCTCCACAGGAACCGCGCGGGGTCGTCGTCGGCGCGCTCGGGGTCGCGCCAGATCTCGTAGAGACCGGCCATCGCCAGCGAGCCGCCGTCCTTGGGCCGGATGAAGAACGGCTGCTTGACCGGCTTGCCGGCCTTCGTCTGCTGCTCGGTCGGGTACCACTCGTAGTAGCCGTCGGCGGGGAGCAGGCACCGGCGCTTGGCGAAGGCCCGCTTGTACGCCGGCTTCTCGGCCACCGTCTCCATCCGCGCGTTGATCATCCGGTTGCCGATCGCGGGGTCCTTGGCCCAGGACGGCACCAGCCCCCAGCGCACGACGCGCAGCTGGCGCTCCCCCGTCGCGTGGCCCCCGCTCGCCTCGGTCCCTGTCCCGCCGGACCGCTCCGCGGCCTCCCGCGTGGACGGCGGCCGCTCGACCACGGCGTACACGTCCTTGGTGGGCGCCACGTTGAAATCGGGCTCGAGCGGCTCGGGGATGCGCAGCGCGGCGACGTCGAACTCCTCGGCGAGCTCCTCGGGCCGACGGCTGGAGGCGTAACGACCGCACATGCGGCTCACCCTAGTCCGGCACGGCCCCCGGCCGGGGCTCGTGTACCCGCGGAGCCGAGCGGGTATGGAGGAGCCATGTCCCTCAGCCGAATGGTCGCCCGCCCCATGCTCGCCTCGGTCTTCGCCGTGGGCGCCACCAGTGCCTTCAAGAACAGCGACGCCCTCGCGTCGAAGGCGGCACCGATCACCCAGAAGATGGTCGGCTCGCTGAGGAAGGTGGCGCCGCAGGTGCCCCTGCCCGAGGACCCGGACAGCCTGGTCAAGGTCAACGCTGCGCTGCAGCTGGCGGCGGCGGCCGCGCTCGCCACCGGCAAGGCGCCGCGGCTCTCGGCCGCCGTGCTCGCCGCGTCGCTGGCGCCCACCACCCTCGCCGGCCACCGGTTCTGGGAGGGCAGCGACCCCGAGACCAAGAAGCAGCAGCGGCTGCACTTCTTCAAGAACCTCTCGATCCTCGGCGGCCTGGTGATCGCCGCGGGCGACACCGACGGCCGTCCGGGCGTCGCGTGGCGCGCCCGGCACACCGTCAGGGACGCCCGCCGCGAGGCGCGGCACCTCGCCACCGCCGCCCGCAAGGAGGCCCGGTTCGTCAAGGCCCGGGTCGCCTGAGGTGCCGGCCGGAGGAGCGCCGGTCGCCGCCGCGGCCCTAGAGTGCGGGGCGTGAGCGCACCTTCCAGCACGCCCGCGGACCCCTGGCCCGCGCCGCGCGCGAGCGGTCCGGTCACCGCGACCGTCACGCTGCCGGGCAGCAAGTCGCTCACCAACCGGGCATTGGTCCTGGCCGCCATCGCCGACGGCCCCTCGGTGGTGCGTCGGGCGCTCCGGTCCCGCGACACCACGCTGATGGCGGCGGCGCTGACCTCCCTCGGCGCCTCGGTCGACACCTCCGGCGAGGACTGGACCGTCACGCCCGGTGAGCTCACCGGCGACGCCCAGGTCGACTGCGGTCTGGCCGGGACCGTCATGCGGTTCGTGCCCCCGGTGGCCGGCCTCGCCCGCGGCGCCGTCGCCTTCGACGGCGACCCGCACATGCGCCAGCGGCCGGTCGGGCAGGTGCTCGGCGCGCTGCGGGCCCTCGGCATCGACGTCGAGGGCGACGCCCTCCCCTTCACCGTCCGCGGCACCGGCTCGGTCCGCGGCGGCACCGTCGTGGTCGACGCCAGCGCCTCCTCCCAGTTCGTCTCGGCGCTGCTGCTGGCCGGCGCCCGCTACACCGAGGGCGTCGACGTCCGCCACGAGGGCGAGCCGGTCCCGTCGCTGCCCCACATCGACATGACCGTCGCGATGCTGCGCGAGCACGGCGTCGCCGTCGACGACGCCGGAGCCGACCGGTGGACGGTCGCTCCCGGCCCGGTCCGCGCCGTCGACCGCACCATCGAGCCGGACCTCTCCAACGCGGCGCCCTTCCTCGCGCTCGCCGCGGTCTCCGGCGGCACCGTCACCGTCCGGGACTGGCCCCGGGCCACCACCCAGGCCGGCGACGCCCTGCGCGGGATCCTCGAGGCCATGGGCTGCACCGTCCGCTTCACCGACGACGGGCTGGCGGTGACCGGGCCCGGCGAGCTGCGAGGCGTCGACGTCGACCTCCACGACGTCGGCGAGCTGACCCCGGCCGTCGCCGCGCTGTGCGCCCTGGCCGGCACGCCCTCGCACCTGCGCGGCATCGCCCACATCCGCGGCCACGAGACCGACCGGCTGGCCGCGCTGGCCACCGAGCTCGGCCGGCTCGGCGCCGACGTGACCGAGCACCCCGACGGGCTCGAGCTGCGGCCGTCCCCGCTCCGCGGCGGTGTCTTCCGGACCTACGCCGACCACCGGATGGCCCACGCCGGGGTCATCGTCGGCGCCGCCGTCGACGGTGTCCTGGTCGAGGACGTCGCCACGACCGGCAAGACCTTCCCGGACTTCGCCGGCTTCTGGGCCGGCCTCCTCTGACCCGCGGGACGCACCGATGACGGGCCGCTACTCCGAGCACGACCAGGAGCACTACGAGCGCCCCCGCCGCCGCACCCGGCCCCGCACGAAGGAGCGGCCGACGTACGACGACGCCGTCGACGGCGTGGTCGTCACCGTCGACCGGGGCCGGTTCACCCTGCTCGTCGACGGCGTGACCGTGATGGCGATGAAGGCCCGGCCGCTGGGCCGCAAGGGCGTCGTGGTGGGCGACCGGGTGCGGGTGGTCGGCGACACCTCCGGCGCCGACGGCTCGCTGGCCCGGATCGTCGAGGTGACCGAGCGACTCACCACGCTGCGGCGCACCGCCGACGACGACGACCCGGTCGAGCGCGTGGTCGTGGCGAACGCCGAGCAGCTGGTCGTGGTGACCGCCTTGGCCGACCCGGCGCCGCAGCCCCGCCTGATCGACCGCGCGCTCGTCGCGGCGTACGACGCCGGGATGCAGCCGCTGCTGTGCCTGACGAAGTCCGACCTGGCCGACCCCGAGACGCTGCTGTCGACGTACCGCTCCCTCGGCGTGCCGTGGGTGGTCACCCAGCGGGGCGGGGACCTCGCCGCGGTGCGCGACCGGCTCCGCGACCGGACGAGCGTCCTGGTCGGCTCCAGCGGCGTCGGGAAGTCCACGCTGGTCAACGCGCTCGTCCCCGATGCCCACCGTGAGGTGGGCATCGTCAACGCGGTCACCGGCCGCGGCCGGCACACCTCGACCTCGGCCTACATGCTCCCCCTCCCCGACGGCGGCTGGATCATCGACACCCCCGGCATCCGCTCCTTCGGCCTGGCCCACGTCCAGCCCGAGCACCTGATCGAGGCCTTCCCCGACCTCGACGAGATGACCGAGGAGTGCCCGCGCGGCTGCACCCACGGCGAGGACGAGCCCGAGTGCGGGCTCGACGACGCCGTGGCGGAGGGCGAGGCCGACGCGGAGCGGGTCCAGTCCTTCCGCCGGCTGCTGGCCGCGCGCACCGCCTCCGACCACTGAGGCGGTCTGCACCACACCCCTGCGGGCCATCCACCGGCGCGTCGGTGCCGAACCACCCGCATGCTGAACGCCCTGCTCGCGCCGGCGCGCCGTCGCGGACCCTCCTCCGACCACCGCCTGGTCGCCCACGTCGCCCGCCTGGCCGAGGAGCACCCGCCGATCGACCTGGCCTCCTGCGACTTCACCGTGCGCCGGCCGCAGGTCGTGGTCGGCCGGTTCGCGCCGGTGCTGGACTACATGGCCCGCGCGGAGCTCGAGGTCGAGCGCAACGCCCTGGAGCTGAGCGTGCTGCTCCCTCACGCGCCCGACGTCGACCGCTACTTCTACCGCGACGTGTGGCAGCCGCAGGAGGCCCACCACGGCCTGGCCCTCGACGAGCTCCAGGTCCGGCTCGGCCTGCCGCCCGCGCTCACCGACCTCGACACGCTGTCGCCGAAGATCCGGGCCGTCGGGGCGCTCGCGCACGTGAGCGCGCTCCAGGACGTCGTCCGGATGCTCTACTACCTCACCGGCATGACCACCGAGCGCTCCGCGCTGCTGGCCTACCACCGGCTCGAGGAGGGGCTCGCGGAGCTCGGCGAGACGGCGGTCATCGAGACGGTCATCGCGCCGATCCGCCGGCAGGAGCCGGGCCACTTCGCCTTCTACCAGATGTCGGCGCGGGGACTGTGGGCCGAGCTGGCCGAGTGGCAGCGGTGGCTGGTACGCCGGCTGCGCGCCGTCTCCTTCGCGCCGGTCGCCGCCGGCGACGACGAGCGGAGGGCCGACGTCGGCGACATGATGGTGGCGCTGGGCATCGGCACCCCGGAGGCGACCGAGGAGTTCCTGCGAACCGTCGCCCGGACCGAGGCGGAGCTGCTCGGTGCGGCGGCGCCCTCACCGCCGCCTGACCACCCCACCCACTCCCCCGCGTGCTGCCCAGCGTGCGCCAGGGCGCACTGTGGGCAGCACGAGGCGTCAGCCGGTCGTGCCGTACCAGGCGATCTGCGCGCCCGCGTCGCCGGTGAGCACGGCGTAGACCAGCGTCGCCACCGCCGTGACGGCGAGCAGCGCCGCCAGCACCCAGCGGACCGCGCCTCCCCGCCGGTGCAGGGCCGCGGCGAGCACGGCCACCACGGCGAAGGCCAGCACCGCCAGCCGGAAGACCTCGGCGCGCTCCTCGTGGGTCTCCACCAGCTCCAGCAGCGGGCCGCCGTACTGGTTGGCCTCGACCAGCGCCTCGCCGGAGAGGTGGGCGACCCAGACGGCCACCGCGGCGGGCACCGCGAGGGCGACCACGGGCCACCGCAGCCAGTCGCGCCACCGCGGCACGACGGCGTACGCCACGGCCAGCAGGGCCGCGAGCGGCGCGAGGACGACGGCTGCGTGGACGGCGAGGGCATGCAGCGGCAGGCCGTTGATCTCCATGGGTTGAATGTTGCACCACCACGGTGGGCGGTTGCTGAAAGTAGCCTGTGCTTCCGTGGCCACCTCACCCCCTGACTACACCGACGACCTGCGCCTCGCGCACGTGCTCGCCGACGACGCCGACTCGCTGACCACGGCGCGGTTCAAGGCGCTCGACCTGCACGTGATGAGCAAGCCGGACCTGACCCCGGTCACCGACGCCGACCAGGCCGTCGAGGAGGGCATCCGGCGCACCCTCTCCCGGGTCCGCTCGCGCGACGCCGTCACGGGTGAGGAGCAGGGCTCCACCGGCAACAGCCAGCGGCGCTGGATCGTCGACCCGATCGACGGCACCAAGAACTTCGTGCGCGGCGTGCCGGTCTGGGCGACGCTGATCTCGCTGGTGGTCGACGACGAGGTGGTGCTCGGCGTGGTCTCGGCCCCGCAGCTGCAGCGCCGGTGGTGGGCCTCGAAGGGTGGCGGCGCGTGGACCGGCCGCTCGCTGCTCAAGGCCACGCAGTGCCGGGTCTCCGACGTACGCCGCCTGGAGGACGCGTCGCTGTCGTACTCCTCGCTCTCCGGCTGGGACGAGCGCGGCCGGCTGGAGGACTTCGTCTCGCTCACGCGCCGGGTGTGGCGCACCCGCGCGTACGGCGACTTCTGGTCCTACATGCTGCTCGCCGAGGGCGCCGTCGACCTCGCCGCCGAGCCGGAGCTCGAGGTCTACGACATGGCGGCGCTGGACGTGATCGTCCGGGAGGCCGGCGGCCGCTTCACCTCCCTCGACGGCACCGACGGCCCCTTCGGCGGCAATGCCCTGGCCTCCAACGGCCACCTGCACGAGGCGGCGCTGTCCTTCCTCGGCGCGCTGCCGGACCTGGGCGGCGACCCCGACGACCCGGACTGGCCCCGCACCGGCCCCGGCTCGGTCTCCGACCTCCGCTCCCGGCGGCGGCCCCAGGACGACTCCCCCGCCGGCTTCCCCTCGGGCGACCTCCCCCTGGACTGACGGCACTCCCTCCGGGCGGGCGCGGGCCTGTTCAGGGGCCCGCGGGATCGGTACGGTCGAGGCTCCCGACACCTCGGAGGCCCCCATGCGCATCTCAGACGTCGTCCAGGCCAAGGACCGCCCCGACGTGGTCACCATCCGCCCCGACGCCGGGGTCCGGGAGCTGCTCGCCGCCCTGGCCGAGCACAACGTCGGCGCGCTGGTCGTCAGCAGCGACGGGACCACGGTCGAGGGCATCGTCAGCGAGCGCGACGTCGTCCGCCGGCTGCACCAGGACGGCACCGTCGTCGACACCGTGGTCTCCGCGATCATGACGTCCGACGTCGCGACCTGCCCGCCGGACACCGACCTCGATGACCTCATGCAGGTGATGACCGACCGGCGGTTCCGCCACGTCCCGGTCGTGGAGGACGGGCGGCTGGTCGGCATCGTGAGCATCGGCGACGTGGTGAAGCACAAGATCGGCCAGCTGCAGTTCGAGCGCGACCAGCTCGACAGCTACGTCCGCCAGGCCTGAGCGCTCCCACCGCGGACAGGGCCCTCCGGCCCGCCCGTAGGGTGAGCCGCATGGACAAGCCCGAGATCGACTTCCCCGACTTCGACCCGCCCAGCGACCTGCAGGTCACCGACGTCACCGTCGGCGACGGCCCCGAGGCGAGCGCCGGCCAGACCGTCGAGGTCCACTACGTGGGCGTCGCCCACTCCACGGGCGAGGAGTTCGACGCGTCGTACAACCGCGGCGAGCCGCTCCGCTTCCGCCTCGGCATCGGCCAGGTCATCAGCGGCTGGGACCAGGGCGTCCAGGGCATGAAGGTGGGCGGCCGGCGGCAGCTCGTCATCCCGCCGCACCTGGGGTACGGCGACCGCGGCGCCGGCGGCGTCATCAAGCCCGGCGAGACCCTGATCTTCGTGGTGGACCTGCTCGGCGTCAGCTGAGCCGGGACTCGCTCGACCTGGTGAGCCCTCGCGGCTCACTCAACTACCAGGGCAGGTCGTCCGGGACGCCCTCGTCGGCCACCCGGGCGGCCTGCCCGCCCAGCACCACCACGTCGCCGACCCGCAGCTGCCGACCGCGCCGGGTCTCGACCTCGCCGTTGACCTGGACCAGCCCGTCGGCGATGACCGGCTTCGCCTCCGCCCCGGTCTCCACCAGGTTGGCGAGCTTGAGGAACTGGCCGAGCCGGATCACCTCGTCGCGGATCGGCACGTCCACCGGCTGGGGAGCCGGCTCGGGCTGGGTCTTCTTCCGGCGCAGGCGCATCAGTGGATGATGACGGACGCGGCGTGGATGAGCACACCCACGAGCCCGCCGACGATCGTGCCGTTGATCCGGATGAACTGCAGGTCGCGGCCCACGTGCAGCTCGATCCGCTGGGCGGCCTCCTTGCCGTCCCACCGCTCGATGGTCGAGGTGATCACGGTGGTGACCTCCGCGCCGTACCGCTCGACGGCGAAGACGGCGGCGTCGGCGGCGAGCCCGTCGAGCCGCTCGCGCAGCTCGGTGTCGGCGACCAGCCGCTCGGCGAAGGCCTGCACCTCGACGAGCAGCCGCTGGCGCACCGCGCCCTCGGGGTCGCGCAGCGACCCGGTGAGCGCCCGGCGCAGCGCGGTCCACAGCGAGACGCTGGAGGCCATCACCTGGGGGTGGTCGAGCAGCCGCTCCTTGAGCCGCTCGGTGCGCTCCTGGGTGGAGGGGTCCTCGAGAAGGTCCCGCGCGAGCTGGCCGAGCATCGAGTCGAGCGCCGCGCGCGCCTGGTGGCGGGGGTCGTCGCGGATGTCGGCGACCCAGCGCACCAGCTCCAGGTGGACCCGCGCGGTGACCCGCTCGTTGACGCTCGGCGGCGACCACCAGGGGGCGCGCTCCCCCAGCACCTCGGCGACCGTGTCGGGGTTCTCCACCAGCCAGTCGTGCAGCTCGGTCAGGGCGAGGTCGACCAGCCCGTGGTGCACGTCGTCGCGGAGCGTCTCGGTGAGCAGGCCGCCCAGCAGCGGCGAGATCGGCTCCTCGCGGAAGCGCGGCACCAGCGCGTCGCGGATCAGGCTCTCGACGTGCTCGTCGCGGACCTTGCCCAGGCCGATCGCCGCCACCTCGGAGACCTCGTCGACGACGCGCCGGGCGTGCTGGGGCTCGGCGAGCCACCGGCCGACCCGCAGCGAGACGGTGGCCGCCTCGACCCGCTCGCGGATGATGTCCTCCTGCAGGAAGTTCTCCCCCACGAACTCCTCGAGGCCGCGGCCCAGCTCGTCCTTGCGCTTGGGCACGAGCGCGGTGTGCGGCACGGGGAGGCCGAGCGGGTGGCGGAAGAGCGCGGTGACGGCGAACCAGTCGGCGATCGCGCCGACCATCGAGGCCTCGGCGCCGGCGTTGACGTAGCCGAGGAAGCCGTCCTCGCCGATCGTCGCGACGTAGACGACGGCCGCGAGCACCAGCAGCGCGACCGCGATCGCGCGCATCCGGCGCAGGCCGCGCCGGCGGATCTCGTCGGCCTCGGGGTCGGCGCTGATCAGCGGCGCGGCCAGGGGCGGCGGGGCCGGGGCGGCGGTGGTGCTCCTCGTCGGCGTCATCGAGAACATCCTTGCGGACGGGGGTGCATGAGAGGATCACCCGCATGTCTCGCACGGTCATCACCTTCGGCACGTTCGACGTCTTCCACGTCGGGCACCTCCGGGTGATCGAGCGTGCGGCGGCCCTCGGCGACCGGTTGGTCGTGGGGGTCTCGGCCGACGAGCTGAACCTGCGGAAGAAGGGCCGGGAGCCCGTCTTCACCCAGGCAGAACGGCTCGCGATCGTGGCCGCCCTGCGGGCGGTCGACGAGGTCTTCGTCGAGGAGAGCCTCGAGCTCAAGCGCCAGTACGTCGAGCAGCACGCGGCCGACGTCCTGGTGATGGGCGACGACTGGGCCGGAAAGTTCGACGAGCTCAACGACGTGTGCGAGGTGGTGTACTTGCCACGCACGCCCGCCATCTCCACCACGGCCCTGATCGAGAAGATCTCCAGCGGGGCCTGACCCCGTCCCACCGCACGGCAGCACCCTCTGACTCGGAACGAGGATCCTCCCCATGCGCCGCTCCCTGACCACCGCCGTCGCCGCCCTGGCGACCGGTCTCGCCCTGCTTCCCGCCGGCTCCTCCGCGGCCGCCGACCCCACCGGGGCGGCCGCGAGCCCCTCGGCGCCGGTGACCGCGCTCGAGGCGCCGGAGGTCGACGTGCCCGCGCTCGAGGTCACCGAGGACCAGGCGCAGGCCGCGCTCGCGGAGGCCACCGAGGTCGTCGTCGAGGGCCGCGCCCCCGCCGAGCACGCGCGCGGCGGCCAGCACGTCGAGGAGGCGGAGGCGACGCTCGTCCTGCGGGACCTCTTCGTGGCCCTCCCCAAGCTGCGTGGTGAGGAGCGGGCCCGGGCCCGGGCGATCATGGCGCGTCCCTCGGACGGCGCCGACAACGACATGGACGGGTACACCGTCGCGTCGCAGAAGAGCTGCGGCCCCCGGCTCTGCGTGCACTACGTGACGAGCACCGAGGACCGGGTGCCGAGCAGCGCGTGGGTCCGCAAGAACCTCCGCGTGCTCACCAAGGTCTGGCGCCGGCAGGTCGGGAAGATGGGCTACCGGGCGCCGGTGCGCGACGGCGGCCACGGCGGCACCGCGCAGTTCGACGTCTACCTCAAGGACCTCGGCGCCCAGGGCATGTACGGCTACTGCGTCCCGGAGTTCCGGAAGAAGGGCACCCGCACGGCCGCCGGCTACTGCGTGCTGGACAACGACTTCAGCGCCGCGCAGTTCGGCGCCCCGCCGGCGCGCAGCCTGCGGGTGACCGCCGCCCACGAGTTCTTCCACGCCGTGCAGTTCGCCTACGACTTCACCGAGGACCGCTGGCTGCTCGAGACGACCGCCACCTGGATGGAGGAGCGGATCGCGGACAGCGCCAACGACAACCGCCAGTACCTCCCCTCCGGGCAGGTGCAGTCGCCGGGCAAGCCGCTGGACGTCTTCGAGAACAGCGGCTTCGCCCAGTACGGCAACTGGTCGTTCTGGGAGTACCTCGGCGGTCGGTTCGGCAACGGGATCGTGAAGAAGGTCTGGCAGCGCGCCGGTGCGTTCAAGGGCGCCCCGGACGACCACTCGGCGGACGCGCTGCGCCGCGCCGTGGCCAAGAAGGGCGGCGGCCTGGCGAAGGTCTACGCCGCGTACGCCGCCTCGAACACCGCGCCGGCCCGGTACTACCCCGAGGGCGCCGCCTGGCCGCAGGCCCCGGCCGCCCGCGAGGTCGCCGTGTCGAGGGCCGACCGTGCCGCCGCTGCGCGGCTGCGGGTCAACCACCTCGCCGCGCAGACGCTGCTGGTCACGCCGGACGCCACGCTGCGGGGCCGCAAGTGGCACCTGCGGATCGTGGTGGACGCCCCCAACCGGTCCTCGAGCCCAGCCGTGCACGTGCTGGTGCGCAAGCGTGAGGGCGTCTGGGGCCGCGAGGTCGTCCGCCTGAACCGCAAGGGCAAGGGCCGCGTGGTCGTGCCGCTGAGCAGCAGGAAGGTGAGCGGGGTGTCGGTCACCGCGGCGAACGCCTCCACCCGGTACCGCTGCGGTCAGGCCACCGACTTCGCGTGCCGCGGACTGCCGCGCGACGACGCCAAGCGCTTCAACGTGCGAGTGAAGGCGTTCAAGCGCTGACCGAGCTCAGCAGTCCCGGGCCGGCCTCGGCCGGCCCGGTCAGCTGGCTCCGTCGGCGACGATCCTCAGGGAGCGTCGACGGCGCGGGCGCCGGCCCGGCCGCCCAGCAGCCCGTCGAGCGTGTCGGTCAGCCCGTCGGTGACGCCCTGCACGGAGCCGGTCACCGGTGCGAGGGCGCCGCCCGTCACGCCGTCCACGACGTCGACCACCGTGTCGACGACGGGGTCCACGATCGCGGAGACCAGTCCCTCGCCGCGGCCACCGTCGCCGCCGGGGCCGCCGGGGTTCCCGCCGGGACCGCCCGGGTTGCCGGGTCCACCTGGGTTCCCGGGGTTCTCGGGCCCGGGCGTGCTGGGAGGCTGGGTCGGCTGCTGGGGTGCCCCGGAGCCCGACCCGCCTGATCCGGGTGCCGGTGCCACAGTGCCTGCTCCGCCGCCGGTCGCCACGCCACCGGCGCCGCCTCCGAGAGGCGCCCCGCCACCACCGCTGGGCGCGGCCGCGAGGACGATCACCTGCGCGGGGACGACGTCCTGGTTGCCTGCGTCCTGGTTGCCTGCGTCCTGGTTGCCTGCGTCCTGGTTGCCTGCGTCCTGGTCAGCTGCGTCCGCGCCACCGTCCGGAGACGTCGACGACGGCGGCTGCGCCACCGGGAGCCCGGGGACGTCGGTGTCGGTCACCACCATGGTGGCGGCGGTCAGCAGCACGAACGCGGCGGCGCCGACGCCGAGGGCGCCGTAGCCGAGTCGCAGGTCGCGCTGCTGCTTGCTCAACGGTGCGCTGAAGCCCACCGGTCCTCCCCTGTGGTCTGGCACGCCCTCGGCCCCCGAACGGGCCGCGGCCGTGCCGTCATGCTCTCTTCCCCTGATGCTCAACGATGGACTACGGACGTGGTCACGGCAACGGCGGCGCGCGCGAGCGCCGGTATGGACCGGCGCGGCCTCGGCTACCGCGCGGCATGACCGAGATGACCGTCGACCTGTCCGCCCTCCTCGCCAGCCACCCCGGCGCCCACGACGTCGACCTCGACGTCCTCGTCGCTGCGATCGAGGCGACCACCGCCTGCGCCACCGCGTGCCGCGCCTGCGCCGACGCCTGCCTCGACGAGGAGTCCGTCGCCGAGATGGTGACCTGCATCCGCAGCGACCTCACCTGCGCCGATCTCTGCGCCACCACCGCCGCCATGCTGACCCGCCGCCCGGTCGACCCCGGCCTGGTGCGCTCGATGGTGGAGGCCTGCGCCGCCGCCTGTGGCGCCTGCGCGGCCGAGTGCGAGCGGCACGCCGGCATGCACGAGCACTGCCGCGTCTGCGCCGAGGCCTGCCGCCTGTGCGAGCGCGCCTGCCGGGACCTGCTTGCGGCCCTCTGACCGAGTCTCGGGCGGCTGACATGGGCGAACCGCACCTGGCTCGATACCGTGCGACGCATGCCCATCAAAGTCGAGAACGTCGGTATCGCGGTCCGTGACCTGGAAGCGACGATCGCCTTCTTCACCGACCTCGGGCTCACCGTCCTCGGCCGCGACACGGTCAGGGGAGAGTGGACCGACACCGCCGTCGGCCTCGACGGCAACCACGCCAACGTCGCCATGCTCCAGACCCCCGACGGCAACGGTCGCCTCGAGCTACTCGAGTACATCCACCCTGCCGCGATCGAGACCGACCCCACCCGGCCTCACGAGATCGGTATGCACCGCATTGCCTTCTCGGTCGACGACATCGACGAGGCCCTCGAGATCGCCGCGAGGCACGGCTGCCACCCGCTACGAGGCGTGGCGACGTACGAGGACGTGTACAAGCTGACCTACGTCCGCGGCCCTAGTGGGATCATCGTCATGCTTGCCGAAGAGCTGAGCAGGAGCTGACCTCGGGACGGTGGCAAGGCTCGGTCACGTCGCCGCGGTGACTCTCCGGCCAGCAGGGACCCTCGGCCGGGTCAGCGGCCGGCGGCGTCGATGCGGACGGAGATGCCGTGGTCGTCCGTGGGAACGAGGCCGCCCAGCACGACGCGTCGCCCGGACGCGCGGGGGCGAGGGGTCAGCCGGCGTCGACGACCCGGCGTACCTCGTCCTGGTCGGGGCGCCCGCCGTCGGCGCGCGAGACCAGCACCACCTGGCTGCCGCCGACGGCACCGTCGGGGTCGAGGGCGGCGTCGTACCCGTGCTTGTTCAACGCGGCGAGCACGGTCGCCGGGTCCTGGCCCGCCGGTACGGCGTAGCGCAGCGTGTCGTGCTGGTCGTCGCCCTGCATCTCGGGGGCGCCGGGGGTGCCGCCGGCGCGCCGGTTGGACAGGGCGACCGGGACGACCGTGACGAGGAAGTAGAGGACCACCAGCCCGACGACGAGGAAGATGATCAGGGGGATGGCGCCACCCATGGGGACCTCCGTGTGGGCTCGGCGGACGACGGACACCGGTCCGGTCCCCCGCGAAGCCGCTCGCTACACGGGTCGGCCGCAGGAGTGGATTCCGCGGAGCATTCCGACAGGACCCTCGGTCAACCTTCTGTGAGAGGGTGACGGCCATGGCCGTGCAGTCGGGGACCTACCGTGGTGTCAGCGCCGCGGACCGGGCCGCGGAGCGCCGTGCTCGCCTCCTCGAGGCGACTCTCGCCGTCTGGTCCGACCCCTCCGACGCCCGCCCGACGATGACCCGGGTCTGCGCCGAGGCCGGCCTGACCGAGCGGTACTTCTACGAGTCGTTCCGCTCGCTCGACGACGCGCTCACCGCGGTGATGGAGGCGGTGGCCACCGAGGTCGAGGAGGTCAGCCAGGCCGCGGCCGACGCCGCCGGCGACGACCCCGCCGCCCGGGTGCAGGCCTCGGTCCGCGCCTTCGTCGACCTGATCGCCGACGACCCCCGCAAGGGCCGGGTCGCCATCGTCGAGGCCGGCGCCATGCCCGCCCTCCGCGCCCGCCGCACCCAGCTGCTGCGCCACTTCGCCCACCGCGCCGCCGAGGAGGGCCGGGAGCTCTACGGGCTCGACGGCTGGGGCCCCCGCGAGGGCGAGCTGGCCGGCCTGCTCTTCATCGGCGGCATGGCCGAGCTCGTGACGGCCTGGCTCGACGGCACCCTCGAGGCCACCCCCGAGGAGCTGGTCGAGGCCGCCACCGCCATGTTCGTCGGCCTCCACGCCACCCGTCTCGCCTGACGCTCCCCCGCGCCCGGGCCCGGCTCCCTGAGCGCAACTCCTGGTGGACTCCCTGCCGCCGGACCGGGCCATTGACAGGCCCGAGCGGTGTCAACAGTGTTGACCCATGAACCGCACGGGCGGTCGGACCGCCGACGACACCTTCACCGGCAAGCAGGCGCTCGTGACCGGCGGCGGGTCGGGCATCGGCTCCGCCCTGGTCCGCGCGCTCGTGGCCGCCGGGGCCGACGTGGTCGTCGCCGACCTCGACGAGGTGGCCGCGCAGCGCGTCGCCGACGCCGCCACCGGGCCCGGGACGGCCCGCGCCGTCGGCCTCGACGTCACCGACGCCGCCGCGGTCCAGCAGGCCGTCGACGACGTCGTATCCCGCGCCGGCCGGATCGACCTGCTCTTCAACAACGCGGGCATCACCTTCGGCGGCGAGACCGAGGACCTCACGCTGGAGCACTGGGACGCGATCATCGACGTCAACATCCGCGGCGTCGTCCACGGCGTCGCCGCGGCGTACCCCCACATGGTCCGGCAGGGCGCGACCGGGTGGGGCGGCCACATCGTCAACACCGCCTCGATGGGCGGGCTGATGGCCGCGGGCCTGATCACCAGCTACGTGATGACCAAGCACGCGGTCGTCGGCCTGTCGCTGGCGCTGCGCACCGAGGCGGCCGCCAAGCACGTCGGCGTCACCGCGATCTGCCCCGCCGCCGTGGAGACGCCGATCCTCGAGAAGGGCCACCTCGGCCGGTTCCACGGCCGCGACTACTACCTCAAGGGCCAGGGCGTACGGCGCGCCCTGGACCCCGACGTGCTCGCCGCCCAGGCGCTGGCGGCCGTGGCCGCGGACCGCCCCCTCTTGGTGACCCCGCGGGCGGCGCGGATCGCCTGGCGGGTAGGCCGGTGGGCGCCGGCGTTCAGCAACCGTGCGGCGACCCGGTTCGTCGACAAGCAGCGGCGCCGCCAGGCCCGGCGCGCCCGGAAGGCAGGAGCAGCCGCATGACCGCACCCACCGACACTCCGCAGGAGACCCCCGCCGCCCTGGTGGTCGGCGGCGCCTCCGGGCTCGGCGCCGCCTGTGCGGCTGCCCTGGCCGCCGCCGGCCACGCCGTCGTCACCGCCGACCTGCCGGGCAGCGGGGCGGACCTCGACGCGGACGTCACCGACGAGGCCAGCGTCGCCGCCGCGGTCGACGCCGCCGTGGACCGGCACGGCCGGCTGGACGTCGTGGTCAACAGCGCGGGCGTCAGCACGCTGATGCAGGTCGCCGACCACGACGTGGCGGAGTTCCGCCGGGTGGTCGACGTCAACCTCACCGGCTCGCTCATCGTCCTCAAGCACGCCGCCCGCGCCATGGGCGCCCAGGGTGGCGCGGTCGTCTCGATCGCCTCGCTCAACGCCCGGCAGCCGGGCACCGGCATGGCGGCGTACTGCTCGGCGAAGGCGGGCCTCGCCATGCTCACCCAGGTGGCGGCGCTCGAGCTGGGCCCGCGCGGCATCCGGGTCAACGCGGTCTCCCCCGGGCTGGTCGTCACGCCGCTCACCGCCCCGGCGATGGACATCCCCGGCGTGCGCGACGACTACGTCGAGAACACCCCGCTCGGCCGGCCGGGGACGCCGGAGGAGGTCGCCGAGGCGGTCGTCTACCTCGCCACGGCTCGATGGCTCACCGGTGAGGTGCTCGACCTCAACGGCGGGGCGCACCTGAAGCGCTACCCCGACCTCGTCGGCCACGTGACCCGGGCGTTCGGGTGACCCCGGCGGCCGACCCGCAGGCCTTCCCCGAGCTGGCCTGCTACGGCCTCGCCGGGCACACCGACGACCCGGCCGACGTGCTGGCCGAGGCCCGGCTGGCCGAGGAGCTCGGCCTCGGCTCGGTCTTCCTCTCCGAGCGGTTCAACGTCAAGGACGCCGGCGTCCTGGCCGGCGCGGTCGCCGCCGTGACCTCGCGGATCGGCATCGCCACCGCCGCGACCAACCACAACACCCGCCACCCGCTGGTCACCGCCACCATGGCCACCACCGCCCACCGGCTCTCCGGGGGCCGGTACGCGCTCGGGCTGGGCCGCGGCTTCGCGGCGCTCTTCGACGTCATGGGGCTGCCGCGGGTGACCGGGGCGCAGCTCGAGGACGTCATCGGGATCTACCGGTCCCTGTGGCGCGGCGAGGCGGTGCTCGGCCACGAGGGGCCGGCCGGCAGCTACCCGTACCTCAACCAGGACAGCTCGTTCGACGAGGACATCCCCGTGCTGATGATGGCGATCGGCCCCCGGTCGCTGGAACTCGCCGGACGGGTCGCCGACGGCGTCGTGCTGCACACCTTCCTCACCGACGAGGCCCTCGCCCGGGCGGTCGCCACGATCCGCGGCTCCGCCGAGCGCGCCGGCCGCGACCCCGTCGCCGTGCGGGTGTGGTCGGTCCTCGCCACGGTGGAGGACGCGCTCCCGGAGGAGCTGCGGCTGCGCAAGCTGGTCGGCCGGCTCGCCACCTACCTCCAGGGGTACGGCGACGTCCTGGTCGCCGCGAACCGCTGGGACCCCGACGTGCTCGCGCGGTTCCGCGCCCACCCGCTCGTGGTCGGCTACCCCGGGGCGTTCGACGCCATCGGCACCGTCGAGGAGCTCACCCGCCTGAAGGACGAGGTGCTGCCCGCCGAGTGGCTGGCCGCCTCGGCGACCGGCACCGCCGCCGCGTGCGCCGACCGGATCAACGACCAGCTCGCCGCCGGCGCCGACAGCGTGGTGCTGCACGGCGCGACGCCGACCGAGCTGGCGCCGGTCCTCGCCGCCTACCGCGCCGTCCGCGACGCCGGCTCCGCCGACCGGCTCCCGACCAACCCCGGGCGGATGCCATGACCCTGGAGCCCGTCGCCACCGCGGCGGAGCTGACGCCGGAGTGGCTCGGCCGCGCGCTCGGCGCCGTGCCGACCGCCGTACGCGCCGCGCCCGTCGGCTCCGGCCAGATCGGCACCTGCCTCCGCGTCGAACTGGAGGGCGCCGGCCTGCCGGCGAGCGTGCTGGTCAAGCTGCCCACCGCCGACACCGACACCCGCGCGATGCTGGCTGGCGCCTACCGCAGCGAGGTGCGCTTCTACCGCGAGCTGGAGCCGACCGTCGCCGTCGACGTCCCCGTCTGCCACGCGGCGACCGACGTGACCGACGACGGCGCTTTCACGCTGGTCCTCGAGGACCTCACGCCGGCGGTGCAGGGCGACCAGCTCGCCGGTGGAACCGTGGCCCAGGTCCGGGCCGCGGCCGAGAACCTGGCCGGCCTCCACGGACCGCGCTGGTGCGACCCGTCGCTGCTCGACCTCGGCTGGATCACCGCGCAGGACGCCGAGGGAGCCGCGCTGCTGCAGGAAGTCTACGGCCCCGCGGTCGAGGCATTCCTCGACATCACCGGTCCCTTGCTCACGCCTGGTGCGGCGGCCACCGTCCGCGACACGGTCGACGTCATCGGCGCCTGGTCGCTGGCCCGGCCGGAGCGGTTCGGGATCGTGCACGGGGACTACCGGCTCGACAACCTGCTCTTCCACCCCGACCCGGAGGTCGGCGTCAAGGCCGTCGACTGGCAGACGCTGAGCCTCGGCCTGCCGGCCCGGGACCTCGCCTACCTCGTCGCCACCGGCCTCGACCCCGCCGAGCGCCGCTCCTGCGAGGAGGCGATCGTCGCGGCGTACCACGCGCGCCTGCTCGACCACGGCGTCCGCGGCCACCCGCTCGAGGAGTGCTGGGACGACTACCGGTTCGCCATGCTCCAGGGCATCCTCGTGTCCGTCTTCGGCTGCGCGTACGGCGCCCGCACCGACCGGGGCGACCGGATGTTCGCTGTCATGGTCGAGCGGACGGCCGAAGCCGTCCGGGACCTGGGGACGTCGGAGCTGGTCTGAGCGCCGCCTAGGGACCGGCTCTCCTCCTGCCGTCAGTCCGCGTGGAACGTCACCACGACCCCGCCGTGGTCGCTCAACCGTGCTCCGTCGACGACGTTGTTCCACCCATCCACCTCGGCCCTGAAGCGCCGGCCTCGGCCGGGCACAGGTCCTTCTCGGCCCCTCGCGCGTACCCCTCGTTTCAGCTGCCGACTCGGAGTCCGGTCATCGGCGCTTGCTTCCCACGGGCGGGAGGCTAGCCACGATCGGTGCCCGTACTCGCTCAGACGCACTCGGAGGATGCACGGTGGGCGGGCATGGTCGGACGGAGCCGCGGCACACGTGGGCCTATGAGCCGTGCCCCGGCGCATCTGTGGGCAAGACCGTGGTTGGCTTGACCTTCCGCGACCTCCGTGTCCGTCTTGCGACATGCCCATCCGAACCAACGCCTCACATGAGGCGACCGAAGGATCCCCCCTTGCGTATCGCCGAAATTCACGTCTACCACGCGGACATCGCACTGCGCGGCAAGGCGTACGTGATGTCGGGCGGCACCTACACGAGCCTGGACTCCACTGTGGTGCAGATCGTCTCCGACACAGGCGTCTCGGGATGGGGCGAGACCTGCCCCGCAGGCCCGACCTATCAGCCGGAGCACGCTCTCGGCGCACGGGCAGCGCTCGCACAGATGGCACCAGGACTGATCGGCGCCGAGGTCACGGGACCGTTGCCATTCCAGCGCCTGATGAACGAACAGCTCGATGGACACAACTACGCCAAGGCTGCGCTCGACATCGCGCTCCATGACCTGATCGGCAAGTCATACGACATGCGGGTCTGCGACATGCTCGGCGGAGCCACCAGCGACCGAGTCAGGTCCTACTACGCGCTCAGCATAGACGAGCCGGACGAGGTCGCCCGCGCCGCGAAGGAGAGGATCGCCGAGGGCTACCAGCGGCTCCAGATCAAGGTCGGCGGCCGCCCGGTCGACGTCGACATCGAGACCGTTCGCAAGGTGTGGGAGGCGACGCACTGCGACCGTCTCGCCGTCGACGGCAACCGAGCCCTGACGACGCGGGACGCCCTCCGGATCGCCCGAGAATGCGCCGACATCCCGTTTGTCTTCGAACAACCGTGCAACACCATGGAAGAGATCGCCATGATCCGTGGCCAGGTGCAGCACGCGATCTATCTCGACGAGAACACCCAGGACGTCAACAGTGTGCTCCGAGCGGTGTCGCTCGGCATCTGCGACGGTTTCGGGCTCAAGATCACGCGCCTCGGCGGTCTCGGCAACATGGCGACGGTCAGGGGCATCTGCGAGTCACGATCGATGCCGCACACCTCCGACGACACATGGGGCGGCGACATCAACGCTGCCGCTTGCGTCCAGATGGGCGCCACCGTGCAGCCACGCCTGCTCGAAGGCGTCTGGGCCGCATCGACCTACACCGACGCGCACTACGACTCGAAGAACCCGGTCGTCGTCGAAGAGGGCTATCTCAAGGTCCCGACAGGCCCGGGTCTGGGCGTGACTCCGGATGACGGAGTCTTCGGAGCCGCGATTGCATCCTTCGGATGACGGCGCCTCCTGACGGCTCATGATCCTGAAGGGTTGGCGTGTCATCCCGGCGCCAAAGGTACGGCGCTCGCGGCGCCGGTCTCCCCCACCGGGCCCTGCACCTCGATCAGGTGCCGTCCTCGCTCAGGGACGTGGGCGGCAGCCAGTCGGCCCCGAGGAGCTGCGCGAGGTCGGCGAGGCCGGCGGTGTCGCTTCCCACCGTGTCGGAGGCTGCGGCGATCCGCTCCACCATCACCTTGCCGACCTGCTCCTCGACCGTGCCCTCGGCGTACGCGATGTGCCACGGCGAGACCTGGTGGTCCCGGTGGGTGCGGCCGGTCACCTGGCGTCCGGCGATGCCTGAGAAACGGGCCTGGTGGAAGACACCGACGCGCGGGTCGGTGCTCGCCTGGCGGCCGTCGGCGAGGGTCTCGCCGGCGTGCAAGCTGATCGAGGCGACCGTGGTGAAGACACAGGCCTTCGCCTCTCCGGTCTGGAACCGGAGCCGCTCGGCCTCGGCGTCGAACCGGTCGCGGCCGTAGATCGTGGCCACGTCGATGCCGGAGTCACGCAGCCGGTCGACGATGGGGTCGGCGGCGGTCGCCACGAACTCGACCGAGCACGCCACCTGCCGCCCCGCCTCGACCTGCTGGGCGATCCAGGCGACCGTCGAGTCGACCCGGATCAGCCCGGCCTTCTGCCGGAAGCGCAACAGCGCGGCCCGGCCCTTCGCGACGTTGCGGCCGCGTCGCGCGAGGTCCATCTCGCGGCAGAACTGGCCCCACTCGGCCTCGTAGGCGGTCCGCTCCGCCGGCGTGAGCGCCACCGGCATGCCGGAGATCGGCACCGGCCCCCACGGCGCCGGGCGGTGCAGCATCGCAGGAGGCCGCTCGTCGGCGAGCCAGCCGCGCACCAGCTTCAGGTCGGCGGCGCGTCGCGCCGGATCGGTGGTCCAGGTCGCGCCGTAGCGGCCCTGCTCCACCCCGACGCCGTGGCGCTCGAGCGCAGCGGCGAACGCCGGCCCGGGCTGCGTCGCCGAGGTCCACTCGCGCATCGGCTCGCCGAGCACCTGCGCGTAGGCGGGGGCGAGGTACGGCAGCTCGAGCGGCGTGTGCCCGGGTGTCGCGGTCGTCGCGATGACGAACGGCGCCTCGTCGTGCGGCCGCCCGTGCCCCGAGATCGTCGCCCAGAGCTTCCACCGCTTCGTCGTCGTACGTCGCAACGCGTGGGCCTCGTCGGCGATGATCACGTCCCACGTGTGGTCCTTCACCTTCTCCAGCCGGTCCCAGGTGATCACGACCCACTCGAGCCCCTCGTCGCCCAGCGCCGTGATCGTGCGGCACCAGTGGCCGATGGTGATTGCGGCGGGCCGGTCGGCCACGACGAGCACCCGTCGTGCGCCGCGGAGGTCGGCCACCGCCGTCGCGCCGAGGACCGCGGAGATCGTCTTGCCCACGCCGGGCTCGTCGGCCAGCAGGAACTGCCGCCCGCCCGCCGCGGCACGCTCCGCGATCGCGTCGGCCGCCTCGAACTGGATCCGTCGGGGCTCGAGAGCGCCCGTCGGCTCGAGGCTGGGCGTCGGGTCATCGGGGTTCAGCGAGTTCTCGATGAACCGACCGAGCGTGTGCGGCCCCGGAGCGTAGGGCACGAGGTGCGCCGGCAGCGCGCGACCGACGTACAGATGGGTCTTGACCGCCGGGTGCCAGGTGGCGCCGTCGACCTGCGTCCCGTACGGAACGTCGAGGACCCACAGCCGCTCACCCGGCCCCACGGACGGCAGCGGCCGCTGCGACTGTCGCGACCCGCTGCGGCGCGGTGACGCGCGGCGCCGACGAGCACTGGACCGGCGAGGATTGGCCACCCCCGGACGGTAGCCGGGCCCTCCGTCTCACCCGGCGTTGACGCGCCCACGTCCCTCTTGCCGTCGGGGCATCGCTCCGCCGGTGCTCGTGCCAACGGTGATCCCGCGCCTCGCCGTGCAGGCAGTGAACTGTGCGGCATCTCTACCGCCCGGCGGAATGACGCAGGCGCCTCCAGCAGTGAGCCAGCACTGGCGATGACCACGCCGGCCCGGCCCCCGCGAGCGACGGCGGGTCACCAGGCAGGCGGCGTGGCACTCCATGCTGGAGCGCCGCAGGCAGTCAGCTCGTCCAGCTGTCGACCAGAGACGACCTCCGAGTCGTCCCGCCGCTCAGCCGACGGCGACGGTCTCCCGCAGCCGCCGGGACGTCTCGGCGAGGTCGCGCGCGGCCGACCGGATCGCCTCCAGCTCGCTGGTGGTGCGCCGCGAGGACTCGTCGACCCCCTCGAGGGTGGTGACGATGTCGCGGCCTCCGCCGGCGGCCTGAGCCAGGCTCGCGCCCATCGTGGCCGTGGTGGCGGTCTGCTCCTCCACCGCGCCCGCGATCGTCGACTGGAAGTCGTCGATGCGCGTGATGATCTCCTGGATCCGGCCGATCTCGGTGGCCGCCTCTGCGACGGCACCCTGGATCGACTCGACCTGGGCGGCGATGTCGTCGGTGGCGCGGGACGTCTCCTGGGCCAGGTCCTTCACCTCGCCCGCGACGACCGCGAAGCCCTTGCCGGCCTCACCGGCGCGGGCGGCCTCGATAGTGGCGTTGAGCGCCAGCAGGTTGGTCTGCTCGGCGATCGAGGTGATCACCTTCACCACCGTGCCGATCTGCGCCGAGGACTCACCCAGCGCGCCAACGGCCTGGTCGGTGCGTGCCGCGAGCTCGACCGCCTCGCGGGCGATCCGGGCCACGTCGTGGGTGTTCTTGGCGATCTCGCTGATCGACGACCCCATCTCCTGGGTCCCGGCCGCGACCTCGTCCACGCCCTGGCTGACCTCCTGGGCCGCCCGCGTGGCGTCCGCGGTGCGCTCCGCGGTGCGCTCGGCGGTCTCGGTGATGCCGTCGCTGGTCTCGACCAGGCTGCGCACGGCCTCGTCGAGCTGGGCCACCGCCGCGCCCACGTCACCGGCGACCGCCGCGGAACGGTCCAAGGTCGCGTTCAGCGCGACGGCCAGCTCCTCCAGCTCGGTGCGGCCCCGGCCGACGGGCAACCGGGTGGAGATGTCGCCGCTGTCGAGCAACGCCGTGGCCGAGCGCACCGGAGCGGTGATCGTGCGGCCGATCCAGAGAGCCACGCCCCCGACGAGGACGAGCACGCCGAGGCCGGTGAGCAGCAGCCGGACGGTCTCGCTCAGCGCCACCGTGGAGACGTCGTCGACGTAGACGCCCGAGCCCACCACCCAGCCCCAGGGCTGGTAGCCGACCACGTAGGAGACCTTCGGCTGAGGAGCCTCCGAACCGGGCTTGGGCCACTGGTAGTCGACGAAGCCGGCGCCGTCGGCCTGCACCGTCTCCACGAACTCGACGAACAGGCGGTTGCCGTCGGGGTCCTCGTTGGCGTTGAGGTCGGTGCCGTTCAGCTCGGGCTTGATCGGGTGCATGAGCATCGTCGGGCCCATGTCGTTGACCCAGAAGTACTCCTCGCCGGAGTACCGCAGCCGCTCCAGGACCCCCAGCGCGGCCCGCTGGGCCTCCGCCTCGGTCAGCTCGCCGGCGTCCTGCAGCGCGCCGTAGTGCTCGACCACCCCGAGGGCGGTCTCCACGACGTTGCGGGTCGACTCCTTGCGTTCAGCCATGACCCGGCTCTCCATCCGCGCCGACGCGACGGCCGCCAGCACGGCGATGCCGACGGCGAAGAGGACGACGATCGCGACGAGTCGCGTGCGGATGGACCAGGTGCGGGGGTGCCTCATGGGTATCTCCGACTCACTTCACGGGGGGTGACCCCGCTCATCGGCTGTCGACCCGATCACCTGAGCCATTGCCGCGCAGGCGCCGGAGACTTGACCGCGAGGGCTGCGGCACGACGCCTCTCCCCGGGGCCGTCGCAGCAGGCTCGGACCAGCTCAGCCCGCCCGCATCTCCGCGACCGGCCCGTACGCCGCGTCGGCGGCGAGCGCCTCCAGCGGTGAGCCGGCGTCGGCGATGACGACGCCGACCCGCCCCCCACGGGCGGCGGCGTCGACGCCGATCTCGACCAGCTCCTGGGCCGAGGTGGCGCGGCCGATGATGGCGACCGGGCCGCCCGGGTCGTGCAGGGGCGGGGCGGGGGCCAGGGAGTACCCGGGCCGCGGCTCGGCCAGGCGGCCGCCGGTCACGGCGAGGGTCACCGGCAGGTCGCGGACCCACCAGCGGCCGGTGGCGGTGAGCCCGGCGGCCTCGGTCGCGCGGAGCCGCACCTCGTCGGCCAGCGGCGTGAAGACCCGCACCTGCCCCACCTCGGCCGCCACGTACATCAGCAGCCGGGCGAGCACGTCAGCGTCATCGCCCTCGGACTCGAGGTGCTCGACGACCAGGCCGGCGCCGCGACGTACGCCGAGCAGGACCGCGTCGTCCGCGGCCAGGCAGAGCGCGTCGGGCGCGGCGAGCTGGCGCTCGACCATCGCCCGGAGCACGTCGGCGACCCGGTCGCTGGGGCGCCACAGCCGCGGCGCCCAGGCGGCCATCCGCGCCGCGCGCCGCTCGAGGAGCCCCAGGACCCGATCCGCGTCGGCGGACGTCAGCGGCCGGGCGGTGGCCGCCGCGGTCAGGACGCGTCCCCGGCGTCGGCCGCCTTCGCCGCCTTGGGGGGGGGGCCGCGGGGCGGGGCGGTGGTGTTCATGGCGTTTCAGTTTTTGGGGGGGCCCAGGGGGGC